>JANLTQ010000300.1:0-5479 GCA_031363005.1 Acidimicrobiia bacterium
CGGACGCTCGTCGAACGCGCGATCGAGTCCATCCGGATACCAGATCGCATGAGCGCCATCGGCCTCGGCTGCCATCGCCGCGCCGGCCGCGATCGTCGCCGCGCGGAGGGGCGTGCCCGTCACCCCGATCTCCACCATGAGTTCTGTCAATGTACCGGCGCCACCGGCACCGGCTGGGTAATGCAGTGGATGTTGCCGCCGCCCAGAAGAATCTCGCGGGCCGGCACTCCAACGATTTCTCGATCGGGAAAGAGGGTGGCGAGCCGTTCCATCGCGGCGCCGTCACTCGAGTCGTCGAGCAGCGGCACGATCACTCGACCGTTCGCCGGATAGAAGTTCACGTACGACGCGGCGAGCCGCTCACCCGCAACGCGCGGTTGGGTTCCGGGAACCGGCTGCACCCCGGCGGCTTCCTCGTCCGTGACCGTCAGCGGACCGGGCTGATGGAGCAGATGCACCTCGAACTGCCGACCGCGTGCATCGGTCGCGGTTTCGAGTCGACGGAGCGCGTCGAGCGATCGTTCGTACTGCGGATCCGTGCGGTCGTCGGTCCAGGTGAGCGCGACAACTCCAGGTCGGATGAAACAACAGAGGTTGTCCACGTGGCCGTCGGTCTCGTCGTTCACCACACCGAGGCCAAGCCACACCACGCGCTCCGCGCCGGTGTACTCCCGGAGCAGTGCTTCGATCTCGGCGCGAGAAAGGTTCGGATTCCGGTTGGGATTGAGCAGACACTCCTCAGTCACGAGCAGGGTGCCCTCGCCATCGGCGTGGATCGCACCACCCTCCAACACCAAGGGTGCCCGGTAGCGGTCCACACCTTCATACCCACACACCGCCGCCGCCATCGCGTCGTCCTGCATCCACGGCGAGTAGAGCCCACCGAGCTCGCCGCCCCACGCGTTGAACTGCCAATCGACCCCCCGACGTTCCCCGCGGTCGTCGATCACGAAGGTCGGTCCGATATCCCGCATCCACGCGTCGTCGCTCGAGATGGTGATCACGCTCACTCGTTCACCGAGCCGAGCCCGGGCATCGTCGGCGTCCGCAGGGTTCACCGCTACCACGACCGGTTCCGAGACCGCAATCGCATTCGCGACTGCCGCGAACGCTTCCCGGGCGGGGCCGGCCTCATCGCGCCAGTTGTCGGGCCGAGTCGGCCACGCCATCCAGCACGCTTCGTGACGTTCAAACTCGCCCGGCATCCGAAAACCCTCGGACGCCGGCGTTCCGAGCCTGGGCCCCAGCACCGGCGCAGTCATCTGCCGAGGGTATCGACCTGGACAATCCAGGGCGGGTCTGCAAAAATGGAACAGGTTTCATTTTTGCCGTCGCTGCTCCTTGATGCGACGGCCCGTCGACCACGGGAGGGTCAACATGGAGTTCGGCTTGTTCATGGGTGGGTTCATCCACGAAGACACGATGGCGGCGGACCCGGACGCCGAGCACCACCGGCTCATGAGCGAGGTCGACCTCGCCGTTGTGGGCGACCGCAGCAACTGGAAGTACTCGTGGTGGACCGAGCACCACTTCCTCTGGGAGTACTCCCACATCTCGGCGAACGAGACGATCATGCCCTACGTCGCGGCGAAGACGAACCGCATGCACATCGGCTCCGGCATCATCAACATCACTCCCCCGGTGAATCACCCGGCGCGTGTCGCCGAGCGCGTCGCGATGATGGACCACCTCTCCGAAGGTCGCTTCGAGTTCGGCACCGGCCGGGGATCGTCGAGCACCGAGCAGGCCGGATTCGGCATCACCGATCCCGAACTCACCAAGGACATGTACGACGAAGTCATCGGTGAGTTCAAGTACATGTGGCGCGATGGCACCTACTCGCACGACGGGAAGTACTTCCAACTTCCGGAGCGCAACGTGCTGCCGAAGCCGTACGTGAAGCCCCACCCGCCGATGTGGGTTGCGGCCGGTAACCCGGGCACGTTCGAGAAGGCCGGGAAGATGGGACTCGGTGTCCTGTGCTTCACCGGCGGCGCGCCGGAGAAGATGAAGCCGCTCATCGAGATGTACAAGGAAGCGATCAAGGACGCGGATCCCGTCGGCGAGTTCGTGAACGACAACGTCGCGATCACGTCCAGCTTCATGTGTCTCGAAGACGGCGACGCCGCAATCGACTGGACCACGCGCTCGGGCAACGGTCGTCAGCAGAGTCTCGTCTTCAAATATCTGGACACGTTCCCGAAGCCGGGCTGGGTCCCGGAATGGCCCGCGCTGATCCCGGACCCGACGCGCGAGCAGGTGCTCGCCGGACGGGACATGGGCGCGAGCATCGTCGGCACGCCGGAACAATGCGCCGAAGCGTTGCGGATGTGGTCGGACACCGGTGTCGACCAGTTGATCCTCGGACCATCGGGCTCGGTGTACCCGCACGACCTACTCGTCGAGACCGTCGAGCTGTTCGGGAACAAGGTGATCCCCGAGTTCGACACCGACCCCGAGTTCTCGACCAACCGCTACCGGCTTGCTGGTTCGTCCGCTCGAAAGTCCTAAGCGCGTAGCGCGTCGGGACGCTCCCGAACTGCTCACCTCCGCTTCGCTGCGGTTCGGGATTGCGACCACGCGGGGTGGCGCCGCGAAGTCGCTGCGCGGTCGGTGGCCGACGCCACGAAGAGTCGGGAACACAGCGGGGGTCGGCGTCGTTACAGATGGAACGGTCGACTTCCTAGCCGACCCCTTCTGACGCCGGTTGAGGCGCAGGACCAGCCCCCTGCCCCGGGTCCCCTGCGCCTCCCGGCGTCAGTATCTGTTTCCGCTCGTGTTCGCTGCGCTCGCGGGCGCTCGGGCCACGCGTCGCCTCCTCGGACTGGCCAGTCCGGCCGTCGCCCTACCGGGTTGCGATCCAGGATTCGGTTGCAGTCCACAATGCGGCGGCGCGGTCGGGGTCGATGGCGTAGGACTTGATACCGCCTCGCGCGTCCGGGATGTCGTTGCGCTCTGCGATCTGGCAATCCTCGAGGTAGGCGCCGCCGTGCGCGTCCAACTCCGGTGCCGTCGCCGCCCAGACCGACGTTGCCGCACCCTGGGGAACGGTCTTCCATTCCATCGCCTGACCTGTGGGCATCGAGTCCGTGAGCACGGCAAGCGATTCTTCGGTGAGGTGTCGACCGAGTTCGGTGACGATCCCGCCGGGATGCAGCGAGTACGCGCGGGCGCCGCGATTAGCGAGTCGACGATCCAGTTCAACGGCGAAGAGTGCGTTCGCCGTTTTGGAACGGCCGTAGGCAACCCACGGTTCGTACTCGGTGTTCTCGAAATTCGGATCGTCGAGGTCCACGTCACTGAATCGGTGACCGGCCGAACTCAACGCGACCACTCGTGACCCCGCACCGATCGCGGGCAGCAACTCCTGGGTCAGCAGGAAGTGGCCGACGTGGTTCGTACCGATCTGCATCTCGAAGCCGTCGGACGTCGTGGCGCGGGGACAGGCCATCACACCGGCGTTGTTGATCAGCACGTCGATGCGGTCATGGTCGGCCAGGAACTCAGCGGCGAACGCTCGCACACTTGCGAGTGATGCAAGATCGAGCGTGCGAAGCTCGAGGTCCGCATCAGGGACCGACTCACGTATCCGGGCTGCCGCCGCTTCGTTCCGCTCCGGATCCCGCGCCGCCATCGTGACCGATGCACCGCAAGCCGCCAGCGACCGAGACGTCTCCTCCCCCAACCCCGCCGACGCCCCCGTGACCACAATGCGTTTGCCAGTCAGGTCCACCCCGTGGAGCACATCATCGGTCGTCGAGTCCGCATCGAAGGTCATGACTGCATCATGGCTCGTTCGCTCGATCTCGACCAACGTATGCCGGTCGGGACGCTACCGAGCTGCTCGGTTCGCGAGGCGCCGCGCCTGAAGCAGAGAGCCCACCGAACCCGAGACGTAGCGCAGCGGAGACGAGCAGGTCGGGAGCGTCCGAGCCGGCACGCGCTTTTCAACCACGGAGCGTACGACCAGAATTATTTGATCAGTTTGATGATGTTGAACGTGGTGGACGACCGTCCATCACGTCTCCTGCAGTGCTCTGAGCTGCGCTTTCGGGTCTGCTCCGTCCGCAACCTGGACGTGATTGGACGTCATCCAGCCCACGGGGTGGTGTCGCCGTCTCGCCCTTCGCTCATCGATAATGCGCACATGCACCTGGATCGTGTGGACCGGACCGACGAACCTGTGGGTCGTGCTGCCGAACTCGATCTGATTGAGTCCCGGCTGGCAGGTCGCGTCTCGGTCGCCGTCGGGGGTCAGGCCGGCGTTGGTAAGACCCACCTCGCGCGTGCGGTCGCCGCACGCGTGCACGCGACGGGCGCGCCCGTGGAGTGGATCACGGGAGCTACCGGTCGGAGTCGCACTCCGTTCGGCGCGGTGCTGCGGCTCCTTCCGCTCGACGATCTCCCCGCAAGCGACGACTTCGTGGCGCGCGACGCGCACATGATCCGACGAGCGGTTGCGGCGCTCAGCCGCGATACCTCCCGCCTGATCGTTGCGGACGACGTGCACCTGTTCGACGACTGGTCGGCCCTGCTGGTGCAGAGTCTCGTGCTGGACGGACACGTTGCGGTGATCATGACGCTGCGCTCCGGGGAGTCCGTGCCGGCGTCGCTGTCCGTGCTGTGGAAGGACCGGCTGGCGGAGCGCGTCGATCTCCTTCCGCTGGGAACGGGCGAGGTCGTCGCCCTGGCGTCACGACTACTCGGCGGTGCGATCAGCGAATCCGCCGGTTCGTGGCTGGCGGCCGAGAGCGGCGGCAATCCGTTGCTCCTTGCCGGGCTCGTCGCCGATGCGCGCGACAGCGACGACCTCACTCTCGTGGAAGACGAGTGGCAGTGGTCGGGCTGCGTCGGTGCGGGTCGGCGGCTCCAGGACGTGATCACAGAACGACTCCGCACGGCCGGTGAGGACGACATCGGCGCGCTCGGCGCATTGGCGCAGGCCGAGCCACTGAGAGCGGGGACCCTGCACGAGCTCGTGCCCGGCTGGGATCTCGCACGCGGCGAGACGCGCGGATTGGTCACGGTCACCGGTCGCGGCGTTGCTGCCGAGGTCCGTCTCGCTCATCCGTTGTTCGGCGAGCTCGCCCTCGGGCTCCTCACGCCGGACGCACGCGGCGCGTTGCCCCGGCGCATCGCCGACATCCTCGCGACGAGCGGCGACCACACCGAGGAAGCACGCATCGTCGAAGCACGGTTGCGTCTCGAGTCCGGCGATCACACCCGTCCGGATTTGTTCGCAACGGCCGCCGCCGACGCGGTGCGGATGGGCGCGGCCGCGTTCGCGCTGGAGCTGCTCGACGCGATCCAGGCGCCGGCGACCGTCGACCCCGCCCTGCGCATCCAGGCACTGATCCACTCGGGTGACTACGCGACCGCGACCGACGCCATGTTCGAGCGGCTCGACCATCCCGATCTGTCGGACAGCGATCGGGTAGCCGTGTTCCAGGGGATCGTCCACACCGCGCGCATGCTCGAC
>JANLTQ010000305.1:0-2563 GCA_031363005.1 Acidimicrobiia bacterium
CCCAACTCGACGGTCACTCCCGCAAGTTTGGGGGCCCCGTAGTGCACTCCTGGACAAATTCCGGACGCCAAAACGGTGGGTGGGCTTGTCGCTCCCCGCAACTGCGGTCAGTCGTCGTCGACGGGGGGTCTGGGGGCTGCGAGTAAGTCGGCGATGCGGTCGACGAGCGTGTCGATGTCGGCCGGTGGGTGACCGCCGAGTGATTCCACGCAGATGGTCGCCGCGGTGGTGCCGTCGGGCGCGGGATCGAGCCAGGTGAGGAGCGAGGTCGCCTGACCCGGTACCGGGACGACGATCGCTTCGAGGACGAGACTCAGGCGGTCGATGTAGGACACCGCACCCAAGATTGAGAACGCTTCGTGGAGCGCGAGGAACGCCTCCATCACCGGCGCATCGAGCACGACCTCGCGGGCACCATCGACCGCGATTGTTGGATGGCGGAACGATGCGCCCAGGTAACCGTCGGCGGTGTCCTCCACGGTTCGTGTATCGGGAGCGGGTGCCGGTGCGGGCCGAGACTCGGGTGCGGCGGTCTGGGCCTCGACCACGACCGAGAAGGCTTCGGTGATCTGCGCGGTGCGGAGGGTACGGATCCCGGCGTCGGCGAGATCGGTTGCGATATCGGGGTGGTGATCCCGCACCAGACGGAGGTAGAGGGCGCGGACCTCGGGCCACGGCGTGGTGGCCGTGACCCCCAAGAGTCCTCGAGCCGCCGCCAGGTCCATCGCCGCATGCTCGCACGTGTCGGCGGGATGACGTGGCCTCGTTCGGATCGCGGCGCTTGCGGCGTGGTGGTGGTCGCGCCTACAGAAGGGGCTCACCAACTCGGAGGTCACGATGGTGGAGTTGCTCGAGGCGGTTGCGGCGGCGATCGGTGCGGACCATGTGTCGTCCGGTTCATCGATCAGCGACGACTACGCGCACGACGAGGCCTTGACGGTCCCTCCGGTGCTGCCCGCACTCGTCGCCCGTCCGGCCGGCACGGCAGACGTGGCGGCGCTGGTGGCAATCGCCGACGAGCATCGAGTGCCGATCACCGCACGCGGTAGCGGCACGGGGCTGTCCGGCGCGTGTACCCCAACGCCGGAGTCGCTCGTCATCTCCTTCGAACGGATGAACGCCATCCTCGAGATCGACACCGAGAATCACGTCGCCGTCGTGCAACCGGGGGTGACGTTGGCCCAGCTCGATGATGCGTTGATCCCGCACGGCCTCGCCTATCCCGTCTACCCCGGTGAATACAGCGCGAGTCTCGGCGGCAACGTCGCCACCAACGCGGGTGGCATGCGCGCGGTGAAGTACGGCGTGACCAGGAATCAGGTGCTCGGGCTCGAGGCGGTCCTGCCCACAGGCGAGGTCATCCGCACCGGCGGCAAGTTCGTCAAGGCCACCGCGGGCTACGACCTCACCCAACTCGTCATCGGTTCCGAAGGCACGCTGGCGCTCGTCACCGAAGCCACGCTGCGCGTGTACCCGCGCACGCCGTTCACCGCGACGGTGCTCGCTCCCTTTCCCAGCCTCGGTGCGGTGACGCATGCGATTCCGAAGATCGTGGCCAGCGGCATCGGTCCGATGATCCTCGAGTACATCGACATGATCACCTTGGGCGCCATCACCGCGCACGTGGGCCTCGACCTCGGTATCCCCGCCGACATTCGCGACACCGCACCCGCGTACCTCGTGGTGATGATGGAACAACGAACCGACGAGCGCCTCGACGAGGATGTTGCGCTCCTTGCCGAACAACTCGCTGCACTCGGTGCGATCGACGTGTTCGTGCTCCCGGGTGCAGCGGCGGCATCGCTCATCGACGCCCGAGAGAAGAGCTTCTGGGTCGCCAAGGCAAACAATGCGAACGACATCGTCGACATCGTGGTGCCGCGTGCGTCGCTCTCCGAGTTCATGGATCTGGTCGCCACGATCGCCGGCGACTCCGGCTCGTGGATTGCGGGCTGTGGCCACGCCGGTGACGGCAACGTCCACCTGTCGGTGTTCCAATCCGATCCAACCGTGCGTGAGCGGGTCCTTCACGATCTCTTCGCCGCCGGGCTCGGTCTCGGTGGTGCGATCTCGGGCGAGCACGGCATCGGGCGGGCGAAGCAGGCCCATTTCCTCGCGCTCGAAGATCCGGTCAAGCTCGCGCTGATGCATCGGATCAAGACCGCGTTCGATCCTCATAACATCCTGAATCCCGGAGTCCTGCTCGACGGTGAGGTCCTACCCCGATGACGATGAACGGTGCCCAGTCCCTGCTGCGAACGCTCGTGGACAACGACGTCGACGTGTGCTTCGCCAACCCCGGCACGTCCGAGATGCACTTCGTCGCCGCGCTCGACGACGAACCACGCATGCGTGCGGTCCTCGGTCTCTTTGAAGGCGTGGTGACGGGCGCAGCTGACGGCTACGCGCGGATGGCCGGCCGACCGGCGGCGACGCTGTTGCACCTGGGTCCCGGACTCGGAAACGGAATCGCCAATCTCCACAACGCTCGACGCGCGCACACACCCATGGTGAACATCGTGGGTGACCACGCGACCTACCACCAGCAGTACGACGCGCCGCT
>JANLTQ010000308.1:0-2286 GCA_031363005.1 Acidimicrobiia bacterium
TAGCTGGTCTGGCGAAGGACGACTGGGCTGGGGCGCGACCGACGTCGGTGCCGGAACGAACTCCGATGGACGCGTAGAAGTCTTCTACGTCGGCACCAATCAAGCGATCTATCACGTTTGGCAAATGCCCCCGGCTACGTAGGACACCTCGGCTCGACGCACTCGGGTATTGAATATCTGAACGACACATCGCCTGGGCGACCGAGAGCCACGCGATCGGCAATTTGTTCTCGAAGGTCATCGGCAAGATTCTGCCGGGCTAGTGCGCCGTCTGCTTCGGCGGACTCGTCCAGTGGCCTGTCTCCGGGAACGGGGACAGGCCACGGTCGAGTTCGCACTCATCCTTCCGCTCGTCGTCTTCCTGCTCCTGGCGATTCTCCAAACCGCGCTCATCGTTCGGGACTACGTCGGGGTTGTTCACGCCGCACGCGAAGCTGCGCGCGCCGCGAGTGTCGATCGCAATCCGAACGCGCCAGCGGACGCGGCTCGCCGGGTGTTGCGCAGTGCCAAGGTTAACGTCGGACCCCGGCCGGCAGTGGGCGGCCCCCTGCGCGTCGAAGTGCACTACGTCTCACAGACCGACCTCCCCCTTGTGGGCCTGTTGTTCCCGGATCCATCGCTGAGCGCGACGGCCGTGATGCGGACCGAACGATGAGGCGAGGCGAGCGAGGTTCGGTGGCGATCCTTGCGTTGGCGGTCGTGGTCCTCGCCGGGGTGGTGGCGCTCGGTGTCGCCCGAGCCGGAAGCGCGGCGGGCGCTGCGGCCCGCGCCGACACCGCGGCGGACGCGTCTGCGCTCGCAGCCGCGCACGCGCTGGCGCGCAACGAAGGAGCCAGCGCCGCGGTGGCCGCCGCGCGAGTAAGTGCATCTGAAAACGGTGTCGTGCTGCGATCCTGCGATTGCCGGGGCGATCACGCCGAAGTGACCGTAGAGACGGGCGGAGCCGTGGGGCGGGCGCGGGCGGAGGTGCGCCGGCTGTGTTCGTATCTCCCGGCCGAATGCGATTGACCCACCCCGTGGTCAAGAGCGTGGCGCGTTCGGACCGTGAATGGATTGCTACCGTGACACCATGCGTCGGCCCGGCATTGCGAGTGCGCTACTCCTCGCGGGAGCGTTGCTGGTCGGATGTCAGAGTTCGAGCAGCCAGGGGCTGTCGAATCGTTTCGGAGACTGCACGTTCGCGCCGCACGCAGTGTGCACCGGCCAAAATCTCGCCGCGGTGACGCTCGATGGAAGCGATCTCACCGGAGCCGACTTCTCGGGATCGGATCTCAGCCACGCCGATCTCCGCCACGTCATCCTGCGCGACGCGAACCTGACGGACGTCAACTTTTCCGAAGCGGACCTCTCGGACTCGGACCTTCGGAATGCGAATCTGTCGGGCGCGGCACTCTTTTCGACTCGACTCGACCGCGTCGACTGGACCGGAGCGAACCGGACCGGCACTCGGTACTGCCTGACCCGGCTGCCCGACGGGGGCATGTCCGACTGTCAGGAGTTGGAGCCGATTGCCCCGCCCGCCCCGCCCAAGCCACCAGAGATCGAGGTATTCGCGGTGCATCGACCGTTGCGCTGCCTCGACGATGCCGTCGGGCAGGGTTTCGAGGTGGATTGGAAGACGCTTCGTACCTCGACCGTCGCGTTCCTGATCGACGACATTCAGGCCGCGACGGCGTCGGGGAACGGCGGGATACAGCGTCTGCCGGTGAAGTGCGACAACCGCCAGCACGTCGTCAAGCTCCAGGCCTTCGGGTCGACGCCACCGCCCGCATCGAAGTCGCTGACGGTGGCTTTGCCTCCGCCGTCTGGGAGTTAGCACCGGAGGGTCCACGGGTCGCGCTCACGCGAGCGGGCATCCGGTTACTGGTTGGAGGCAAGGGCCTTCAGCAACAAGATCGCCGCGTGTTTGTCGAGATACTCGTTCCAGTTCCCACATTTCGGGGACTGCACACACGACGGACATCCCGCCTCGCACGGACACTCGCGGACGAGTTCGGCGGTCGCGCGAACGTGCTCGGCCATGTCCTCGAACGCGAGACGCGCGATCCCGGCGCCGCCCGGGTAGCCGTCGTAGATGAAGATCGTCGGCTGACCTGTGGTCGGATGGATCGCCATCGACACGCCGCCCACATCCCAGCGGTCGCAGATCGCGAAGAGCGGCAGCATCCCGATCATGGCGTGCTCGGCCGCGTGGACCGCGCCGAGAATCTGGGGTGGCGCGATCCCCGCCGTGGCCATGACGGACGGCGTGAGCGTGTACCAGACCGCCTCGGTGGTGAGCGTCCG
>JANLTQ010000311.1:0-3241 GCA_031363005.1 Acidimicrobiia bacterium
CCACCCGATACCGGGGCGCGGCCGGCGTGGGGCTGTCCTCGTGGATTCGCAAGGCAGCGTTCGCGCTGCGCTTCGGCGACCAGAACTTGCTGATCTCGAGTCAGATCGACGACAAGACGCGCGTCATCTTCCGTAAGGACATCACGGAGCGGGTCGAGGCCTCCGCACCGTTCCTGACCTTCGATGGCGATCCGTACCCGGTCATCGCCGATGGTCGGTTGGTGTGGGTCCTCGACGGCTTCACCACGAGTGACCGCTACCCGTACTCCCAGAGCATGTCGTCTGAGACCGGTGGGAGCTTCAACTACATCCGCAACTCGGTGAAGGCGACGGTCGACGCCTACGACGGCACAATCACCTACTACGTCGTGGACCAGAAGGACCCCGTCATCAAGGCCTACCGATCGGCGTTCCCTGAGCTGTTCACGGATTTCGCCAAGATGCCCGCGGAGGTCAAGGACCACCTGCGCTATCCCCAGGATCTGTTCCGGTACCAGACCGACGTCTACCGGAAATACCACGTCGAGAACCCGACTGCGTTCTTCTCCGGCGCGGGATTCTGGGAGGTCTCGGCTGACCCGACGACCGCGGGGAACCCGACCACGCTTGCGACCGGAGTGACGAACGGTCCGCAGAACGCATCGTCCTCGGGGAAACGGGTCGATCCGTTGTACGTGCTGAGTCGCTTGCCGGGCCAGGAGACGGAAGAGTTTCTGATTCTTCGTCCATTCGTTCCGGTTTCGAAGGGCGATACGCAGAACCGACTGTCGGCGTTCATGGTCGCGCGGGCCGATCCGAACGCCAAGCAACAACTCGAATCGCTCGAGATGCCGGACGGGCTCACGGTCCCCGGTCCGGTGCAGGTCAACCGCACGATCAACACTACGCAGGCGATCAGTGAGAAGTTCACGCTCCTGGGCCGCGGCGGGTCGTCGGTGTTGCAGGGCAGCATCCAGATCATCCCGGTGCGGGACTCGCTGCTGTACGTGCAGCCGATCTACGTGATTTCGGAGAACGGTGGTCAACCGACCTTTGGTTTCGTGATCGTCTCGTACGGTGGTGAGGCGAAGTTCGGCTCCACGCTCGAGGGAGCGCTGAACCAGTTCCCGCAGTTCGCCGGCATCGCGCCTCCGCCGCCGACCCCCGGCGCGACGCCGCCACCCCCGACGGGATCCTCCACGGTCGATCAGCTGTTGCAGCAGGCCAACGCCGCCTACGCAGACGCCCAGAAGGCTCTGGCGGCGAAGGACTTGGCGACCTATCAAGCCAAGATCGACGAAATCGGCACCATTCTCGGACAACTCTCGACCGCACGGGCCTCCGACACCAAGGCCACCACGACCACCACAAAGCCCGGTGCTGGGACGTCGAGCACTTCGTCGACGACTCGGCCATCGTCGAGTTCAGGGGCCCAAGCGCTCGGTCGTTGACCGACAGCCGGCCGGGTCGGCGCAGTTGGCCGACGATTTCCCGCCAGACGTCACGCTTTCTTGGCGTCGACGGCCGGGCCGATGGATTGTTACTATCTGCGTAGTGGAAATCCCCCGACCAGCCCCCGGTCGGATCCCCCGAGGACGGAGCGCCCCATGGCGGTCAAAGGCATTGATCTCGGGAAGTACCAGCTCGGCTGGCACGACTCGACCGACGATTACGTCTACACGCCCCACAAAGGGCTGAACGAGAAGACGGTTCAGGAGATCTCGGACCGCAAGTCCGAGCCGGACTGGATGCTCAAGTTCCGACTCAACGCGCTGAAGCGTTTCGAGCGCAAGCCGATGCTGAACTGGTTCGCGAAGAACATGCCCGACATCGACTTCGACGACATCTACTACTACCTCAAGCCCAATGAGGGTGGCGAGGTCAACGACTGGGACAAGCTCCCCGAGAGCATGAAGAACACCTACGAGAAGCTCGGGATCCCCGAAGCCGAGCGCAAATTCCTCGCCGGCGTCACCGCACAGTTCGAAAGTGAAGTCGTCTACCACACGAACCGCGAGGACCTCGAGGGTCTCGGCGTGCTCTTTACGAGCATGGACCAGGCGCTCAGGGACTATCCGGAGATCGTGCAGAAGTACTTCGGGACCGTGATTCCGCCGGGCGACAACAAGTTCGCGGCGTTGAACTCGGCCGTGTGGTCCGGAGGATCGTTCATCTACGTGCCGCCGGGCGTGCACGTGGACATGCCACTGCAGGCGTACTTCCGCATCAACGCGGAGAACGCCGGTCAGTTCGAACGCACGCTGATCATTGCGGACGAAGGTTCGTCGGTGCACTACGTCGAGGGCTGCTCGGCGCCTGTGTATTCCACGGACTCGTTGCACTCGGCGGTGGTCGAACTCATCGCCAAGCCGGGCGCGCGGATCCGGTACACCACCATCCAGAACTGGTCGCCGAACGTCTACAACCTGGTGACCAAGCGCGCGGTGGCGGAGACCGAGGCGACGGTCGAGTGGATCGACGGCAACCTCGGATCGAAGCTCACGATGAAGTACCCCGCCGTGGTCATGACCGGTCCGAAGGCACACGGCGAAGTGCTGTCCGTTGCCTACGCCGGTCCGGGCCAGCACCAGGACGCAGGGGCGAAGATGACTCACGCGGCGCCTGAGACCACGTCGATCATCGACAGCAAGTCCATCTCCAAGGACGGCGGTCGCACCACCTACCGCGGTCTGGTCAAGGTCGAGGAAGGCGCGCACCACGTGAAGAGTCACGTGCGCTGCGACGCGCTGATCCTCGACGATCACTCTCGCTCGGATACCTATCCGTACATGGAGATCGACGAGCAGGACGCGCGGATCGGTCACGAAGCCACCGTCTCGAAGGTCGGCGACGATCAGCTCTTCTATCTGATGAGTCGCGGACTCACCGAGCAGCAGGCGACGGCCATGATCGTGAACGGCTTCATCGAGCCGATCACCAAGACCCTGCCGATGGAATACGCCGTTGAGCTCTCCCGCCTCATCGAGCTGAATATGGAGGGTGCGGTCGGATGAGCAAGCACGCGCACGACCGGCGATTCCGATCGCAGCCGACCAGAGTGATGGAGGGTGCGGTCGGCTGACCGCGCACTCTCGATCATGACGGAACATTCCTTCACTCCATCTGCCGCGGGCGCGCTCGGCGGTCCCGACTGGCTCGTGGCGCGGCGTGCGCTCGCGGCCGGGCAGCTCGACGGCCTGGTCTGGCCGACGGACTCCGAAGAGGTGTGGCGCTACTCGCGGGTCAATCAGTTCGACCTGGC
>JANLTQ010000323.1:0-2045 GCA_031363005.1 Acidimicrobiia bacterium
CGGACGCGTACGTCACCAAGCCGTTCGCAGTCGAGACACTGGCCCAGGAAATCCGCCGCGTCTTGGGTCAATCGACCGAGCAGATGGTGCTGACCCTGCCCCACTTCACCGGGATCGATGGCCGGCCGCTCGCACCGTCGGAGGAGGAGCGACTGCCTCCCATCGTGAACACCGGCGAACACTCGCAGACCGCCCCCGAGTGGGTCTCGGGTACACCGTGCGGGCACCGAGCCCGACGTCGAGTCCACTGTCATGGTCGCCACGGGCAGTAGCCCACGCCACGCACAATCACGCCGACCTTGACCGAACCGGCGCTGGACGGGGCGCCGTCGTTCGCGCCATCCTGCACCGGGTGCGGACCCCGACCGGATCGGATGGCAAATCGCGGCCTCCGTTCCTTGCACCAATGCTGGCGAGCGCCGCGACCGAACTTCCTTCGGGCGCCGACTGGTCCTACGAGATGAAGTGGGACGGCGTGCGGGCCATCGCGTTGGTCGGACCGAACGCGGTGGAGCTTCGCAGTCGAGCCGGCAATGAGATCACGCTCGGATACCCCGAACTGCAGCCGCTCGCCGACTCACTCGGCCCGACCACCGCCGTGTTGGACGGAGAGATCGTGGCGATCGACGAGCAGGGTCGATCGAACTTCCAGCGGCTGCAATCGCGCATGCATCTGCGCGACGCGGCCACCGTCGCGCGCGTCGCATCGCAGGTGCCGGTGACGTTCATGATCTTCGACCTGCTCTGGTTCGACGGCCACCAGCTCATCCAGCTGGCCTACGCCGAGCGGCGCGCTTTGCTCGACCGACTCGGTGCGCGCGGTGGCGCCTGGGACACACCCCCGAGTGGGCTCGACGGTGACGTCGCGTTCGCCACCAGCGCGCAGCTCGGGTTCGAAGGAGTCGTCGCCAAGCGTCTCGATTCGCAGTACGAATCCGGGCGCCGTTCGAAGTCGTGGCGCAAGGTCAAGCACCAACGCCGCCAAGAGTTCGTGGTCGGGGGTTGGGTGCCGGGCCAGGGTGGACGAGCGAGTCGGATCGGCGCGCTCCTCCTCGGGGTCTACGACGCCGACGGAGCACTGCGCTACGCCGGCAAGGTCGGCACCGGGTTCAGCGACGCCGAACTCGACCGGCTCGGCACCGAACTCGCGACTCGACCCGCCGACGCCAATCCGTTCGCGGATCGGGACCTGCCACGCGACTCGCAGTTCGTGCACCCCGACGTCGTCGTGGAAGTGCGCTTCACCGAATGGACCGCACAGAACCATCTGCGTCACCCCGCCTACCTCGGACGCCGTGACGACAAGGAACCTCGTGATGTTCGCCGTGAGTAACTCGGCGCACACACAGACGCCGATTCCGCTCGGATCCCACAATCCGACATTTCCTGAGAAGCCATCGATATTTCGGTTTGGCGCTGCTTCAGCGAGGGTACCGACGACCCAGCGTCGTGGTGTCGAGGTCGTGAGCCCGCCTCCCCCAGCCCGGTATGTCTCCGGTCTCGGCACCATGGCTGCGCTGTTTCGAGACCACTCCACGGCGAGGTAGACGACGGTGGCCGACGGAACCCTCGAGACTCCAGCGCTCGATCCGCCCCGTCGGAGAGTCCCGCTCGGACCCGTTGTCGGTGCCACCCTGTTCGTGGCGGCATCCGTGGCCTTCGCTCAAGCCGCCGCACCGCTGCTCGACATCATCGGCATCGTCCTCTTCTCCGGCATGGTGGCGTGGCTGAACGCCCCGCTCCAATCGCGCATCGCACGATTCATCGGTCGCGCCGGCGCCATCGTGGTCGTGGTCCTCGGCGAACTCGCTGCGGTCGCCACCATCAGCGCGCTGATCCTGAACGACTTGGACTCGTTGTTCGCATCCGCGAGCCGTTCGGTCCACCGGGCGTTGGCGGTCAAGAACGGCGACGGGCTGGGCCTGCGGCTCGAGCGCGCGCTGCGAGTCGGCGATGGCGTCCAGTCCTGGCTGTCGCATCTCCCGCAGCGCATCTTCTTCAACAGTCCGGCGCCGCCGGCGGCCGGCCAACGGGTTGCCGACCTG
>JANLTQ010000387.1:0-1744 GCA_031363005.1 Acidimicrobiia bacterium
CGGGATCGACGGGCGTGCACCGTCCTTGAATGCGAACAGGCCGCGCAACGTCGCGAGTTGGCTCGCCTGCCCGTCGACCATCGCGGTGTACTGCTTGAAGACCTCGTACCGGCCCGAGCGGGTGGCGTGTTGCAACTTGAAGACGGTCTCGGGGTTGAAGAGGTGATACTCCCCTTCTCGGCGCCACTGGTACTCGCCACCGATAGCGAGCTCGCGGTGCGCGAGTTCACTCGGACGGTCCGGGTACGCGAACTCGTGCCGTTGCGTCACTTCGGCCGCGATCACGTCGAGCCCGACGCCGCCGAGCCGACTCGTGGTGCCGGTGAAGTACTCGTCGACGACGTCCTGGCCGAGACCGATCGCTTCGAACACCTGCGCACCGGTGTACGAGGCGACGGTCGAGATGCCCATCTTGGACATCACCTTCAGCACGCCCTTGCCGCACGCTTTCACGTAGTTCTTCGTGGCCTGACGTTCCGTGATCGCGAGCGCGCCTTCACGCGTGAGATCGCGCAGCACGTCGAACGCGAGGTACGGGTTGACCGCCGCCGCGCCGTAGCCCAACAGCAAAGCGATGTGATGCACTTCGCGTGCTTCACCGGTTTCCACCACGAGCCCCACCTGAGTGCGGGTCTTCTCGCGGATCAGGTGGTGGTGCACCGCGGCGGTGATGAGCAGACTCGGGATCGGTGCGAGCGTGTCGCTGGCGTACCGGTCCGAGAGGATCACCAGGTTCACGCCACCGGCGATGGCGTCACTGACGTCGCGGCGGATGCGCTCGATCGCCAGCGCCAGCCCGTCGCCACCCGAGATGACCGGGTACAGCGCGTCGATGGTGATCGGCCGGTAGCCGTCGGCGCCACCCGGCTCGTCGATGTAGCGGAGCTTCGCGAGGTCGTCGTTGTCGATCACCGGGAACGGCAACACGATCTGGCGACACGACTCGGGACCCGGCGCCAAGAGGTTGGCTTCGGGGCCGATCGTGCCGCCGAGGCTCGTGACCAGTTCCTCACGGATCGCGTCGAGCGGCGGGTTCGTCACCTGGGCGAAGAGTTGGGAGAAGTAGTCGAACAACATCCGCGGCCGGCTCGAGAGCACCGCAATCGGCGTGTCCGTACCCATCGATCCGATCGGTTCGGCCCCGGCACGTGCCATCGGCATGACGAGGATCCGGACTTCTTCTTCCGTCCAACCGAACAACCGCTGCTGCTGCACCTGGGACGATCGCACCGGAGCCAACACGTCCCGGACCGGGAGATCTTCGAGGTGGATCAGACCGTCGGCGAGCCACTCGCGGTAGGGCTCCGCGGCGGCGAGCTCGGTCTTGATCTCCTCGTCGTCGACGATCCGGCCCTGCTCGGTATCCACCAGGAACATCCGGCCGGGCTCGAGCCGACCCTTCTTCACGACCTGGGACGGCTCCACCTCGAGCACGCCGGCCTCGCTCGCCATGATGACGAGCCCGTCCGCCGTCACCCAATACCGACTTGGGCGCAGACCGTTGCGGTCCAGCACCGCACCCATCACGGTGCCGTCGGTGAATGCAATCGACGCCGGCCCGTCCCATGGCTCCATCAGCGACGCGTGGAACCGGTAGAACGCGCGCTTCTCCGGGCTCATGGACTCGTGGTTCTCCCACGCTTCCGGAATCATCATCAACACTGCGTGCGGGAGCGAGCGACCACCGAGGTGGAGGAGTTCCAACACTTCGTCGAAGCTTGCGGTGTCACTCGCGTCCGGCGTG
>JANLTQ010000340.1:0-3011 GCA_031363005.1 Acidimicrobiia bacterium
GCGGTGGGGCCGGCCGTGGAGGCCTCGGTGGGAACCAGACAAACGCGGCGACGGGAACGCCCAGGAGATAGAAGTACAACGGGCCCGGATTGTTGTGGGGCTTCGTGGCCGCGAACGAAGCAGACGACGCCGTGCCGAGCAACGGGATATGACGGGAGAAGAGATCCTGCGCGCGGATCGCCAACAGGCCGTCGTCGCCGATGGGGGTCCAGTGATGCAGGAGCGCGCGCACCGTCGCCACGACGATCGGTAGACATGCGATCGCAACAAGAACGATCGCGATCGTGCGATCCCTACTCGCGCTCCGCGCGCCGCGTCTCGGCGCTGGTCGTGCGGTCTCGGTCGTTGCGGTCGGGTTGCTCATTCGGCCAGGGCCTTCGGGCCGATGAAGACCGCTGACGGTTCACCGATCTGGAGCATGCGGAGCAGATGGTCGCGGGTGGCGGTCGGAAGATCGGCGACGAACGTGGCAGTGAAGATGTTCTCGTCCAGGTTCGGGATCAGATCGTCACGGCCGACGGCGTGGAGTTCGCCACGAGTCATCGCTCGAAGCCGGTCGAACTCGCGTCGTTCGGCCGGGCTGCGCAGGTCCGCCGTGGCGACCTCGACCGCGTCCGACTTCGCGCGCCACACCGCGATGTCCGGTCCGACGGACAGGTGGACCACGCCGGTGGCCGTCTTCGGTCCCACCACGCGCCGATCGCGCACGATGGCCGCATATTTCGTCGGAAACCCGGCGTGCAGCCCGGCGCGCTCGAGTTCCGAGAGCAACCCGTAGCCCGGCGCATTGATCGTGACCGGATCCACAATGGTGATCTGATAGCGCCCGTTCGGGCCGCCACCGGGAACCGCTCCGCTCTCGATCGCCCGCACCGTCGGACCCACCAGCCGCCCCAGTGCCGACGACACGCGCGGCGTCGGGGGCTCGACCGTCGAGCTGTCCAACGCGAACCCGAAAAGGTATGCGAGCGCGATCGCGCCGAGCACCAGACCGGTGGCGCGGTGCTTCGACGTGGTCGGCGATCGAAGGGCCGGACGAGCCGTCCCCACGAGCAGCGCGGCGGACCAGCCGATCGTCACGAGCATGAGACCGTTGATGGCCCATGACCAGAGCATGAGGTAGTACCAGACGAAACCGAAGATGTTGCCGATCGACAGCGCGCCCAAGGCCAACGCGACCGCGATGACCGCGTCCAGCGCGATGAGCGGGTGAAGCCTCCGCCAGAGTGCGACCCCGACGCCCGAGAACCACACGGCACACAACACGACGCCGGGAATGACCGAACCCGTCGTGGCGTCCTGGCCGGCGAGGAGCCGCCACGGGTTGAGATGAACCATGAGGACGCGCAGCCCGGCCCGGATTCCGATCGGAGTTTCGGGCGGCGACGTGAAGTGCTCCCAGATGATGGTGAGATTCCCGGGGGTGTGGGTGAACTGCTGCACCACGATCGGGACGGACGTCACCACCACAATCGCGAGCGAGAGCCCGATCCACCGACCGGCGTGATCCGGCCAGGACGCGCGCCGACGCCAGAAGGTCCACGCCAACCAGGCCACGGTGACCCCGCCCAGCCCACCGACGAGACCGAGGTAGGAGATGTGGGTCTGGAGACAGAAGAGCGCAGCGAAGGTCGTGAGCGGCAGCATCGCAACGTCGTCACACAGGACGGACCAGACGCCCAAGGTCACGACGATGAACCACAACATCGGGAGGTACGGATTCCACGCCTGGGTCAGGACCGACGGCCCGTAGAACCACGTGAGCGCCGCCAGCATTGCTCCCACGCCGAGGAGCAACGCGGGTCCACCGCGACGCCGGGTGATCAGCAGACTGAGTCCGATCGCCAGAGCGTTGACGCTGGCCGTCGCGGCTTGCAGTGCCCACGCCGACGATCCGAAGAGCTTGTAGAAGGGTGCGAGGAGCCAGAAGCTGAGGGGTCCCGGATGACTCCCCTGCCGCGCCAACGTGCCGATCCGACCGGGGAGCCCAATCAGCGGCGGATGCAAGGTGAAGACGTCACGAACCCGCATCTCGGTCTGGGCCAGGTCGAGGATCGGGAACCACCGGGGTTTCGCGAGAGCCACGAGCGCCACGGCGAACCCGACGACGAATCCGAACCAGATGACGGCGACGAGAGCTCGAGACGCGTGCGGTGGCTGTGGTGGAGTGCCGGCCGCGGCGCCCGATGTCGGTGCGATGACGTCGGTGCTGGTCACGTCGCGTTCATTCGCCGCCGACGTGGACATCCGGTCCATCCTACGGGCGAATCCGACGATCCGACGAACACCCATCACGTCGAAATCGGCATCGCCACTGCTACTCTGGCTTCGATGCTTCATCGGCCTGCGCGTCCCCCGCGTTCGCCGTGGTAGCGCTTCTGGAGCCGGTTCGGCGCCGCAGTGTGGACCTGTCGGACCGCGTCGCCGCATGGTCACCGCGCACCAAACGCACGATCATCTTCGTGATCATCGGTCTGGCGTTCGCGCTGCCGTTGCGAGGTCTGCTCCGCAACCAGGGGCCACCCATGGAAGAGGGCTTCATGCTCGTCTTCCCCGAGCGAGTCCTCCACGGCGACTTCCCGAACCGGGACTTCCTCCACCTGTACGGACCGGGCAGCCTCTGGGTGCTGGCCGGTTGGATGAAGGTGCTCGGGGTCACGCTCGAGTCCGAGCGCCTCTTTGCGCTCCTTCAAGAAATCGGTGTGGTCACCGGCCTGTACTGGTTGGCCCGCCCGTGGGGCCGACGGATTGCGTTGCCGTGCGCGCTGTTGTCACTCCTCTTCATTCTCCCTCCGCTGGGTCTCACCGCCCTGGCGTGGGTGGGAGGGGTTGCGCTCGGTCTGCTCGGACTCGGTTTGGTCCTCGCCGGCCGCAAGCGGCTGCCGATCGCTCCGGCCACGGCGATGCGGTACGCCTTCTGGGGCGGACTGGTGAGCGCCGCTGCGCTGTTGTTCCGGCTCGACCTGGTGGTCGCAGTGTTCCTCAGTGGGCTCGCCGCCACCGCCGGCCTG
>JANLTQ010000353.1:0-9030 GCA_031363005.1 Acidimicrobiia bacterium
GCTCGAAGAACAGGTGGTCGTGGTGAGCCTGGTCCGGGACCTGCTCGATCATGGCGTCAACGTGTCGATCGGTTCCGAGACCAAGGTCGACGAGCTGCGGGACTGTTCGCTCGTCCTCGCTCCCTACGAAGTGGAAGGCGCGTTGGCGGGCACCGTCGGCGTATTGGGTCCGACCCGCATGGATTACGCCCAGGCGCTTGCGGCCGTCGCCGCCGTGTCCCAGCAACTCGGCCGTCTCCTGTTGCCGCCCTCCTGATGGCCAACTTCTACGACCTGCTCGGTGTGCCATCGAGTGCGAGCGATGACGAGATCAAACGCGCGTACCGCAAGCAGGCGCGCGAACTTCATCCCGACGCGAATCCCGGAGACGCCGAAGCGGAGGAACGCTTCAAGGAAGTGTCGGCTGCGTACGAGGTGCTGCGCGATCCGGAACGACGTCGCCGCTACGACACCTTCGGTGACGATGGCCGGGGTAGCTCGGCCGGCCCGACCGGTGATGCCTTCGGCTTCGGTGACATCTTCGATGCCTTCTTCTCCGGCGGCGGTGGCGGTGGTGGCTTCGGCGGTGGGCGCGGTGGACCGCCTCGCGGGCAAGACGCGGAGACGACCGTGCAACTCGACCTGGCCGAGGCCGCCTTCGGTGTCACCACCAACGTCGATCTGGCGATCCCCGGTCCGTGTGATCGGTGTGATGGCACCGGTGGCGAACCCGGCACGCACCCCGAGCGCTGCGGCGAGTGCGACGGCACCGGCGAAGTCCGCCAGATCCGCAAGTCCATCCTCGGTCAACTCGTCACCGCCGCCCCGTGCGCGCGGTGTCAGGGCACCGGACAGATCATCCCGAACCCGTGCACCCAGTGTCACGGCGACGGGCGGATGCGGACGCGTCAGGACATCGAGGTCGAGATCCCGGCCGGCATCGACGACGGTCAGCGTCTCCGCCTCCCCGGACGCGGGCCTGCCGCGCCCCGTGGCGGAGCGCCGGGTGACCTGTACGTGCTCGTCCGCGTCCGACCCCACGCGTCGCTCGAACGCCACGGGGTGGATCTCGTCCATCGGCGCACCATCGCGATGACTCAGGCCGCGCTCGGCGCGACCTTCGACTTGGAGACCCTCGACGGCACCGAGACGGTGACGGTCGATCCGGGCACGCAGCCCGGTCATGTGATGCGGCTGCGGGGGCGCGGGGTGCCGGTCCTCAACGGTCGCGGTCGGGGAGACCTGCTCATCGAGGTCAACGTCGAGGTTCCCCACAAGCTCGACCACGATCAGGCGACACTCTTGGCCGAGTTCGCGAGCCTGCGAGGCGAGGCGATCGACCCGCCCGAAACCGGGCTGTTCTCGAAGATTCGCGCCGCGTTCGGCGACCGCTGAGCCCGGTTGGACACCGAGTGGGCGGCGGCGGTCGGGGCGTCGGCGCTGGTGCTGCGCGATCGGGCGCTCGGGGGCTTCGAACCGTCCGAGGCTGAGTCCGCCACCCTGGTCGTCGACGGTCCGGACGGTCATCACCTCCAGCGGGTGCGGCGACTCGCCGTCGCCGAAACCATCGTGATCGCCGATGGGTCCGGCGATTGGTATCCGAGCCAGGTGGTCGAAGTCGGGGACGGGACGCTGACGGTCTCGCGAGTCGGTGCGGTTCGGAGCGAACCCCGGCCGTCGCCGCGCATCACCGTGGCCTTTGCGCCGGCGAAACGCGATCACGGCGCGGAGGTGGTCCGCCACCTCGTCGAACTCGGAGTGGACCGACTCATCCCGTTGATCACGCGGCGTGGGGTCGTGCGGTGGGACGGTCCGCGCGGCGACAAAGCCTGGACTCGACTGTCCCACGCGATCCGCGACGCCGCGATGCAGTCCCATCGAGCCCGGCTCCCGGTCCTCGACCGGCCCGTCGACGTCGGTCAGTTGGCGCACGAGCCCGGCCTCCTCGTCGCCGATCGCACTGGGATCCTCATCTCGGAACTTGAGCTGGGTGCAGCGGACGAATGGGTGGTGCTCATCGGCCCGGAAGGTGGCTTCGACCGCGCTGAGCGCACCATGCTGGAGTCAGCGAGACGCTTCCGGGTCGGACCGCACATTCTGCGGTCCGTCACCGCGCCGGTTGCGGTGGCCGCCGCGTTGGTCTCACTCCGACCGGTGTGAGTGGCAGCGCGGTTGCTCAGCGTGCGATTTTTCTCGCGTGAGGTTCGACGTGGCGTGCGAAACGTGACATAGTCACGCGGATCTGGGGCTGGAAAGAAGTGTCGCAATGGGGGCAAAAAACAACTGATGAATGGCCTACTTGTCGGAGAGCGGCTCCGCGCGATCCGCCGCCAAAAGGGTTTGTCGTTGCACGACGTGGAAGCACGGTCGGCGACGGAGTTCAAAGCGAGCGTGCTCGGCGCGTACGAGCGCGGCGAACGCGCCATCTCGGTGCCAAGACTCCTTCGCCTGTCGGAGATCTACGACGTCCCGCCTGATCAACTCCTGCCACGCGATGCCGACATCGAGATCAACCTCACCGACGGTTCCGACGTCGACCCCGGCTTCACGATCGATCTCGTGAAGTTGCACGCACTCGAAGAGCCGGAGGCCGCGGTGCTGTCGCGCTACGCCGCCACCATTCAGCTCCAGCGCCAGGACTTCAACGGACGTCTCTTGACGATCCGCCGGGACGACCTCCGAGTGTTGGCCGCAGTGCTCGGCCGCCGGCCCGAGGAACTCGGTATCCGACTCGACGAACTCGGCCTCCGTGCCGGCGCGGTGGTCTGAATCACTGGTGATGCAACGCAGCTTCAGCACTAGCCTCGATCGGCCGTGACTGTCCCGACCTCGACCCAAGTGAAAGTGCTGGTCCCCGGCAACCACCTCATGGTGGGATTGCTCGGCGAGCGCGACGAGCTTCTGCGGCGCATCGAAGCTGCATTCCCGGTGTCCATTCTCGTGCGCGGGAACGAGATCACGGTGTCCGGCGAAGCCCAACCGGCCGCACAAGTGGCGCGACTGTTCGAAGAACTCGTCGTGCTCGTGGAACGCGGCCACGCACTTGATCGGGACGGGATCGATCGTGCCATCGGGATGATCGAGTCCAACCAGCGGCCGTCCGATGTGCTGTCCACCGAAGTCGTCAAAGGTCGCAAGAGCGTCCGACCCAAGACCGCGGGCCAGAAGCGTTACGTGGACGCGGTGCGCGACCACACGATCACGTTCGCGATCGGTCCCGCCGGAACGGGGAAGAGCTACCTCGCCGTCGCCCTCGCAGTGCAGGCGCTGCAAGCGAAGCGGGTGACTCGCATCATCCTGACGCGCCCCGCCGTCGAGGCCGGCGAGCGCCTCGGATTTCTTCCCGGCGACATGATGGCGAAGGTCGACCCGTACCTCCGACCGCTCTACGACGCGCTGTTCGACATGCTCGACCCCGAGGCCGTCACGCGGTTGATGGAGAAGGGCATCATCGAAGTCGCGCCGCTCGCGTACATGCGCGGCCGGACGCTCAACGACTCGTTCATCATCCTGGACGAAGCGCAGAACACGACTGCCGAGCAGATGAAGATGTTCCTGACTCGGCTCGGCTTCGGTTCGAAGATCGTGGTCACCGGTGACGTCACCCAGATCGACCTGCCCGAGGGGCGCGGCCGCTCGGGGTTGAAAGCGGTACGAGACATCCTCGACGGGGTCAACGACCTCGCGTTCGTCGACCTCGGTTCGGGCGATGTCGTGCGTCACCGCATCGTCCAAGACATCGTGAACGCCTACGCCGCGCAAGATGTCTTGAAGGACCAGAAGCACGAGGACACGGCGTGAGCTTGTCGGTCTTCGGCAGCGACGAGCAGAGCGACCTCGCCATCGATCTCAATCGGTGGATCCGACTCACCCGATGTGTCGTGACGGCCGAACGCGTGCCCGGAACGTCGGAGTTGTCGCTCTTGTTCGTCGATCGCACGACGATCGCCGAGTTGAACGAGAAGTTCCTCGGTGGCGACGGCCCCACCGACGTGCTCGCCTTCCCGATGGACGACGACCTGGTGCTCCCCGGGCGTCAGCCGGACCAAGGCGGACGGGGTCCGGGCGCGCCGAGCGAGGCCGGTGAACCGCCGACGCTGATCGGTGACGTGGTCGTCTGCCCGGCGGTCGCCGCCCAGCAGGCGCCCGAACACGGGGCCACCGTCGATGAAGAACTTGCGCTCCTCATCGTCCACGGGGTGTTGCATCTGCTCAACTATGACCACGCCGAGCCGGAAGAGACGGCAAAGATGAAACAGCGAGAGCGCGAGCTCCTCGCCTTGTTTCGTGAGCAGGAGGAAACCAACTGATCGGACGCAACGGGGCCATCGTGTCCGGCGTCACCGTGCTGTTCCTCTTCTCCATCGTGCTGGCCGCGGCGGAGACGGCGTTCACGCGTATGAGTCGTATCCGAGCGTTGGCGCTCGACGAAGAAGGCCGCAAAGGCGCCGGCCGCTTGGCTCAGATGTTGGAGCGGCCGGAGCGCACCCTCAACGTGGTACTGCTCCTCGTCCTCGTATGTCAGACCACGAGCGCATCGCTGCTAGGGGTCCTCCTCGAGGGCGCGTTCGGCAGCGCCGGTCTCGTGCTCGGCTTGGTACTCCAGATCGTCGTCTACTTCGTGATCGGCGAAGTCGCACCGAAGACGTACGCCATTCAACATTCGGATCGCGCCGCGCTGCGACTCTCGGGGTTTCTCTGGGCGATCTCCAACTTCTGGCCGCTCCGCATTCTTTCGAGTGGACTCATCGGTCTCGCGAATGTGCTCCTGCCGGGGCGCGGCCTGAAGGAAGGTCCGTTTGTTACCGAGGCTGACCTGCGAACGATGGCGGACGTCGCCGCGGACGAAGAAGAGATCGAGCGCGACGAGCGCAGACTCATCCACTCGATCTTCGAGTTCGGCGACACCGTCGTGCGCGAAGTGATGTTGCCGCGCCCCGACATGGTCGCGGTGGCCGCGCAGTGCTCGGTCGAGGACGCGATCACCCAATCGATCGACGCCGGGTACTCGCGCATCCCGTGTTACGAGGACTCGACCGACAACATCATCGGTCTCGTGTACCTGAAGGACCTCGTGCAGCAGGCGCGGGCAGGCGCCGGTCGACAGTCGGTGAAGATCGTCGTCCGTGACGCAGTGTTCGTCCCCGAATCCAAACGGGTCGCCGAGCTGCTGAAGGACATGCAAACGGAGAAGTTCCACATGGCGATCGTCGTCGACGAGTACGGCGGAACGGCCGGTCTGGTGACCATGGAGGATCTCCTCGAGGAGATCGTCGGCGAGATCTCCGACGAATACGACACTGAGGAACCCGGCGTCGAAGCGATTCCGGGCGGCGGGTTCCGGGTCCCGGGCCGCACACCGATCGACAAGGTCAGCGAGGCCCTCGGGGTGGAGTTGCCCGACGCCGAATGGGACACCGTCGGCGGGTTGGTCTTCAACCTGCTCGGTCACGTGCCCGATGCCGGCGAGACCGTTCGTTTTCAAGGTCTCGAGTTCCGGACCGAGCGGGTGGACGGCCGCCGTATCGCGTCGGTTGCGATTGTTCCCGTGCCCCCTGCGCCGCACGCCCTTCACGATGGCGAGTCCGAGCCGGCCAAGGGCCCCATCCCCGCCGAGACGTGAAACCTGACGTGACCGAGAGTGCTGAGTTCCGTTCCGGCTTCGTGTCGCTCGTCGGCCGACCCAACGTGGGGAAATCCACGTTGGTCAATCAACTCGTCGGGACCAAGGTCTCGATCGTTTCCGCGGCGCCACAAACGACGCGCACGCAGATCCGAGGCGTGCGCACGACGCCGGACTCCCAGCTGATCCTGTTGGACACCCCGGGCATCCACCGGCCGCGGACATTGCTCGGCGAACGCTGTAACCAACGCTCGGTCGCCACGCTCGGTGAAGTCGACGTCGTGTGCTTGCTCGTGGAGGCCAACGCGAAGGTCGGGCCGGGGGACCGGTTTATCGCGGAGTTGGTCACCAAGACCAAGACGCCGAAGGTGCTCATCGTGAACAAGATGGACATCGCGACCCCGGACGAGATCGGTTTGCAACTGGCGCGCGCCGGTGCCGAACTCGGCGAGTTCGACGCGTACTACCCGATCTCGGCCAAGACGGGGGAGGGGATCGACGCACTCGCCGCCGAACTCGTCTCACATCTCCCGGCGGGTCCGAAGTACTACCCGGACGGCGTGGTCTCCGATCAGCCCGAGATCCTGCTCGTCGCCGAGCTGTTGCGCGAGAAGCTGCTGGCGATCGCGCGTGAAGAACTGCCCCACTCGATCATGGTGACGGCGGAATACCTCGACGAGAACGACGACGACGTCGAGGACGAACCTGCGGGAGACGCGGACGAGGAGCGCCCGGAGCCGATCCTGCGTTACCGGGCCGTCGTGCGGGTCGAACGTGATTCCCAGAAGGGGATCGTGATCGGGAAGCAGGGCGCGGTGATCCGTGATGCCGGGACCGCGGCCCGACACGAACTCGAGCGCCTGTTCGGAGCGAAGGTCTACCTGGAGACCACCGTCAAGGTGGACAAGGAATGGCAGCGCCGCGCGCACGCCCTGGACCGACTCGGACTCTGAGCGGAGGTCCGGCCTGATCGGCGCCGAAAAAACCGATGCTGGCGAGTCGCGTTGAGTTGCTTCGCGTCAATCCACCGGGGATAGAGTCGCCGCCACGTGGCCGGGGACGGATTCGGGGGCGCGGGCCTTCGGACCGGTGCACGTGGGGACGACGGCATGATCCATCCCAAGAAGCGCATCGCTGCGCCGGCGCTCGTCGCTGGTGTCGCGGTCCTGCTGGCGGCCTGCAGCAACAGCAACAAGCAGAACTCGCTGGATCCCAAAGGTCCCAACGCCCAGAAGATCGATGACCTGTTCATCCCGATCCTCGGCGTGGCCATCGTCATCGGCATCTTGATCCTTGGTGCCACCGTGTTCATGGCGATCAAGTTCCGCCAACGGGATGGCAAACCGGACAATCCGAAGCAGGTGCACGGCCATACCGCGCTCGAGATCGGTTGGACCATCGTCCCGGCCTTGATCTTGGCGGTCGTCGCCGTCCCGACGGTGTCCACCATCTGGGACCTCGCCGAACGCCCCGTCGGCCCGAACGTGCTGAAGGTCGACGTCGTCGGCAAGCAGTGGTGGTGGCAGTTCCAGTTCCCGAAGCAGCCCCTCGTGCCGGCCTCCACGCAGGCCACCTACAGCGCGGCGGCGGCCAAAGGAATGGTCACCACCTCGACCGAGCTCCATATTCCCGTCGGCACCAAGGTCGACGTCGCCCTCCACTCGTACGACATGATCCACTCGTTCTGGGTACCAGAGCTGAACGGCAAGAAGGACGTCATGCCGGCGCGCTCGAATCACCTCACCCTCGAGGCATCAAAGCCCGGCGTGTACTTGGGTGCTTGCGCCGAATACTGCGGGCTCTCCCACGCCAACATGCGGTTCCGGGTGATCGCCGAGCCGATGGCCGACTGGATTAAGTGGCGGGACAACATCTCGGGTGGTCCGGCACAGCCCTACTCGGGTGAGATCGCCACACTGACCGGGAAGACCTACGGCTGCACGAACTGCCACGTCTTCGACGACCCCAAGCAGCAGCCGTACGGCCCGAACCTCACTCACCTCGCCGACCGCTCGACGTTTGCGGGTGGCCAGTTGGAGCTCGACTCAGCCAACCTGAAGCGCTGGATCCTGAACGCGCCGGGTGAGATCCCGATGCAGGCGAAGGACTGCCGGCTTCCTCCGCCCGCTACGTGCGTCGGGATGCCGTCGTTCATCAAGAACACTCCGCACGGCCAGAAGACGATGACGTCCGAAGACGCCGACAAGATCGTCACGTACCTCATGGGAGAGAAGTAGTGCACCAGAGCAGCGGAGCACACCGATGACCGCGACGACGACCAGAAACCCCACGGTCCCTGCCGAGATCGCCCCGCCGCGTGGTCTGCTGCATCGGCCCAAGGCGACGTCGGGGTTCTGGTCCTGGTGGACCACCGTGGACCACAAGAAGATCGGGATCCTGTACGGAGGCCTCGGGCTCGTCTTCTTCCTGATCGCCGGTATCGAGGCGCTCCTGATCCGGCTCCAGCTCGCCGGCCCGAACGGCACGATCCTGACCGCGAGTCAGTACAACACCCTGTTCACGATGCACGGCACCACGATGGTGTTCCTCGTGGGCATGCCCCTCGCCACTGCGTTCGGCAACTACCTGATCCCGCTCCAGATCGGTGCGCGTGACGTTGCGTTCCCTCGTCTGAACATGTTTGGCTTCTGGGTGTTCGCCGCCGGTGGCGCCTTCATCTACTCCGGCTTCTTCCTGGGCGGAGCACCGAACGGCGGTTGGTTCGGGTACACGCCGCTCACGAGCAGCCCGATGACCGTCGGCGCGTTGCCGGGCCACGGACCGGACTTCTGGGCCGTCGGGCTCGTCATGCTCGGTATCGGGTCGGTGACCTCCGGTCTCAACTTCGTAGTCACCATCTTGAACATGCGAGCGCCCGGAATGACGCTCATGCGCATGCCGGTGTTCGTGTGGATGATGCTCGTGGTGGCGTTCCTCACGGTGTTCGCGATGCCGGCGGTCACCGCGGCGCTGATCATGGTCTTCTTCGACCGCAACTTCTCCACGAACTTCTTCGTCGCCGCTGCGGGCGGTGATCCGCTGCTCTACCAGCACCTCTTCTGGCTGTTCGGCCATCCGGAGGTGTACATCCTCATCTTGCCCGGCATGGGCATCGTCTCCGAGACGCTGCCGGTGTTCTCCCGCAAGCCGCTCTTCGGTCGTTCGGTCGTCATCTTCTCGGGAATCGCGATCGGGTTCCTCGGATGGGGCGTGTGGGCGCACCACATGTTCGCAACGGGTCTCGGTCCGGTCGCCCAGACGGCCTTCGGTCTGTCCACGATGCTCATCGCCATCCCGACCGGCGTGAAGATCTTCAACTGGATGGGCACCGTCTGGGGCGGCTCGATCAAGCTGAACTCGCCGATGCTCTTCTCGCTCGGGTTCATCGCCATGTTCACCATCGGCGGACTCTCCGGCGTGACGCACTC
>JANLTQ010000356.1:0-6785 GCA_031363005.1 Acidimicrobiia bacterium
GGCCGCGTAGGAAAACCACGTCACCTCGTCGGCGTGGTAGCCCAGCGCCTTCGTATCGAGGCCGAAGCTGCGTCCGGTCTTCGAATCCGTCTCGCTGTTGATCCCGCCGACCGCCATCAGGAGGTGACCGGATCCCCCACCGCCGGGACCCGCCGCAGTGTCGGGGCTGCAGTCCTCCTGGTTGTGCAGGTAGGTCATGAATCTTGCCCCGACCGCCCGGACATCGGAGAGCCCGGCACCGAGCGGCGTGTGGTCGATGACGTACGCGGAGATGGTGCGACCGGGCCACGTGAGCACGGCGCCGACCGCAACCACGCCGCCAAAGAAGTCTCCGCCGGCCGCCATCGCCTGGTCCCACAGGTCGGGTTCGGTCGGCGGCTCGAGACCCGGAATACCGCGAGGCAAGTGCAGCGCCTGGCTCAATGAGCGGGACTCGTTCGCTTGGGTCGCCAGCCCGGTCTGGGTCGGAGCGTGCGCCGGTACGAGCCGGACCACCGCCGCGAGATCGACGGGCGCGAACAGTTTCATCGGGTCCACGTAGGTCTCCCCGACCCGCAGCCCGAAGTGGAACACACCAGCGGCGTGCTCGGGACCGACACCGCCGGCCAGCCCGATCACCTGACCGCGAACGACCCGCTGACCACGCGCGACGTCGCTGCGAGCGAGGAACGACGACGACGTGCGGAGGCCGTCACCGTGATCGACGACCACGTGGAGCGAGCCGGCGACGAGGCCGGCGAAGGACACGACCCCGGCGTAGCTCGCCACCACGGGCGTACCCGGCGGGGCAGTGAAATCGACGCCGCGGTGACCAGGGCCGTAGATGGCGCGCGGCGCCACGAACGGACGAGCGACTGCGCCAGGTACCGGGCGCATCCACGCACTCGGAACGGTGGAGTCGGCCGGAGCGCCCGACGCCGGGCTCGGCATCGCGCCGGCCGCGACTGCACACGCGAGGAACCCAACAAGAAGAGAACGAATACCCATCGACGCCTCCCGGGGCGTACGCGGTCACGGGAGGAGGAAGTGTCTGGGGGAAGTTCGAGGACCTTACCCAGGTCCGACGACGCGTGCCAGCAGGCCGTTCGGCTCAGTTTTCCGGGCCGACTCCCACCGTTTCCGGAACGCTTACGAGTTCGGGGCGGAGGAGGGTTCGACGAGACGGCCGCGGAGTTGGAGGATCGCCTTGGTGTGGATCTGACAGACCCGACTCTCGGTCACGCCGAGGACAGTGCCGATCTCGGCCAGCGTCAGCGCCTCGTAGTAGTAGAGCGTCAGGACGAGACGCTCGCGGTCGGGCATGCGGTTGATCGCGTCGGCGAGGAGATGTTTCATCTCCTCCACTTCGAACGCGGCCACCGGGTCGTTCACCTTGTCCGCCACCGTGTCGCCGACGGTCGTGGTGCCGCTCCCCTTTTCGCCGGTGTTCACCACTTCGTCGAGCGCCACGACCCCGACGAAGCTGATCTGGGACAGCGTGTGGCTCAGCTCCGATTCGCTGATCCCCATCTCGGCCGCCATCTCGGCGTCGTCGGGTGAACGCTTCAGCTCGTTCTCGAGCTTGGAGTACGCACGCTCGATTGCCCGAGCCTTGGAGCGGATCGAGCGCGGCACCCAGTCGATCGAGCGCAGCTCGTCGATGATGGCGCCCTTGATACGGCTGATGGCGTAGGTCTCGAACTTGAAGCCACGCTCGGGATCAAACTTGTCGATCGCGTCGATCAACCCGAAGATGCCGTAGGAGACAAGATCCGATTGCTCGATGCTCTGGGGCAGTCCCGCGGCCACACGGCCGGCGACGAACTTCACGAGCGGCGAATAGTGGAGGATCAGCCGCTCACGAGCGTCGGTGGACGGATCGGCCTGATATTGGCCCCACAGCTCGGCGACGATCGCCGCAACCTCCGCTTTCGATGTCTCTAGGTCAGGCACGTGGATGCGTCGATTCGTAGACCGCCCGGAGGCGCTCGCGGGTGAGGTGGGTATAGATCTGAGTCGTCGCCAAGTCTGCGTGACCGAGCAGTTCCTGCACGGTCCGAAGGTCGGCTCCGCCTTCCAACAGATGGGTAGCGTACGCGTGCCGGAGGGCGTGAGGGTGCAAGGTCCGTCCATCGGGCAACGGATGGCGCTCGAGAATCCGTCGGGCGTCACGCGGACCGAGGCGTCGACCCCGACGATTCAGGAAGATTGCACCGGTTGAAGTGGCCTCGGTGACGAGCCGGGGCCGCCCGAGGTGCAGCCACGCGTCCACGGCATCAGCGGCGGTCTCACCGAGTGGAATCCTCCGCACTTTCGAGCCTTTTCCCAGCACGGTGACCATCCCGCGCCCGAGGTCGACGTCGGCTTCGTCCAGTCCGCAACACTCCGACACCCGGATTCCGGCGCCGTAGAGCAGTTCGAGCACGGCCAGATCTCGTAGCGCGACGGCTCGAGCGTCCAGATCGCGTTCGAGATCTGCCGTCTCGGATTCGGACCCGGCATCGGTCGGGCGCTCCACGAGGAGGGTCGCTGCGGCCGCCCGGTCGAGCAGAGCATTCGCGTCGCTCGATCGCGGGACGCGCGGGAGTCGGTTGACGCCCTTCGGTGACCGGAGGTTGCGACTCGGGTCAGCCGGCAACACGCCCTGGCGGGTCAGGTACCGGAGAAAGGATCGGATCGCCGCGGCCTTGCGCGAGATCGTCGGCCGGGCGAACCCACGAGTGGTGAGGTACCCGAGGTACCGGCGCAGCGTGGCGTGGTCGAGTTTGGCGACGTCCGAACAACCGCCCCGATCGGCCCAGGAAACGAACTGACGCACATCGCGTTCGTACGCCTCAACGGTATGAGGACTCGCGGCCGTGAGCGACGTCACGAACCCGTCGACATCCCAAGCCATCGCCAGACGCTAGCTGTGGACTGGCCTATGGCTCGTCCGCTCCGTGGTTGAACCATCATTTCGGCTCGTTCGGTCGCCATCCATGACCGGCGCGATCTTTGTGGGCTCACTGCCTCGCTGCTCGCTCCGCAGGCTCCGCTCGGGAGTGCTAAACGCCGCGTGCACAGCCTGCCCTGAACCGGCAACCGAGACGCAGCGCAGCGGAGTCGAGCAGCTCGAGAGCGTCCCGACCAGGCACGCGCTTTTCAACCACGGAGCGCACGAGCCGAAATTATGGTCGCACCCCTCATCTACGGTGCGTCGTGCCGTCGAGGTTGCCGCGGCGCCGAGCGTGTCTGCTCGCAGTCGGCCCTCCTGTTCTGTTTCACGATCAGGAGAATCCGATGCTTGCCACCGTTGTCAGCGCCACGCTGCTCGGCGTCGACGGCCACCGCGTCGACGTCGAAGTCCATATTTCCGGCGGCCTGCCGGGATACACCGTGGTCGGGCTTCCGGACGCGGCCGGGCGGGAATCGCGCGAGCGCGTCCGGGCCGCCCTGCTGTCGTCAGGGATGACCTGGCCGCTGAAACGTACGACGGTGAACCTCTCACCCGCCACGGTGCGCAAGACCGGGGCCGGCTTGGAGCTGGCGATCGCGCTCGGGCTGCTCGTGAGCGAGTCCGAGCTGCCCGAAGACTGTGTGGCCGGCGTGGGCGTCTTGGGCGAGCTCGGACTCGACGGCACGATCCGGCCGGTGCCGGGCGTGCTCGTGCTGGCCGACGCGCTGTTCCGCGTCGGTGTCGAGACGATCATCGTGCCGCCGGCGAACGCGCACGAGGCCGCGCTCGTCGCGGGGCTCACGGTCCGATCGGCACCAGATCTAGCCACGCTACGGGCGTGTCTGAAGGGTGAGGAACCCTGGCCCGACCCCGATCCACCGCCCACACGGACCGCCGATCAGGACGTCGAGCCGATGGATCTCGCGGAGGTGCGCGGACTCGTCACTGCCCGCCTCGCGCTCGAGATCGCAGCCGCCGGCGGACATCATCTGCTCCTCACCGGACCGCCCGGCTGCGGCAAGACGATGCTCGCCCGCAGACTGCAAACAATCCTGCCTCCGCTCGATCCGGACGAAGCGCTCGAGGCCACCCGAGTGATTTCCGTGTGCGATGGCGAACCTCCGCACGAACTCGCTTCGGCACGACCGTTCCGAGCACCGCATCACACGTCGACCACACCGGCGCTCGTCGGCGGCGGCGCGGGGCGTCCTCGTCCGGGCGAAGTCAGCCGAGCGCATCGAGGTGTCCTTTTTTTGGACGAGCTCGGGGAGTTTCCACCGATCGCCCTGAACGCGCTGCGTCAGCCGTTGGAGGAAGGCGTCGTTCGGATCGCGCGCCAGGGCGCGAGCCTGGTCTTCCCGGCTTCCGTGCTGCTCGTGGCGTGCACCAACCCGTGCCCGTGTGGACGCATCGCCGCCGACTGTCGGTGTTCGGAGGCCCAGAAGGCGCGCTACGCGCGCCGGCTCAGTGCGCCGCTGCTCGACCGGTTCGATCTCCGCCAGCGCATCAGCGGCCCGACGGCGCACGATCGACCAGGCGAAGACTCGGCGACGGTCGCGGCCCGGGTCGCCGACGCCGTCGCCCGCCAGCGTCATCGATTTCAGGGAAGCCCCTGGCGGTGGAACCGTGAGATTCCCGCGGGCCTCATGGAGCACTACGCGGCCATGAGTTCCGACGGTCTCGATGCGTGGATGCTCGTTGTGGAGGACGGCATGCTCACCGGCCGGGGCGCGGGCCGCGTGCGGCGGGTCGCTCGCACCGTCGCCGATCTCGCGGGCGCGCCGGTGGTCGAAGGCGAACACATCATCCTCGCCGCCTCGCTTCGTCAGGACGTGTCGTGAGCGCCACAACCCCGTTCCCGCGCGCGGCGGTGACCCGAGCCGCGATGCCGGTCGCGCCCGCGACCAACCCGATCATCGATGACCGTCGGATTGCCGCCGCTGGGCTCGCGTCGCTCGACCGCATGTACCCCCAGTACCTGCGTGCGTTGTGGAACGTATGGAACGATCCGCGAGCCATCGTCGACGCGATTCGGAGCGGACGGTGCGCGCCAGTGCTTGCGGGCGGTCGGCGCGACACCGAGACACTCCTGCGCACCTGGCGGAAGGGTTTGGACTTCGCGGCAACCGAGCAACGGCTGCGCGCCCGGAACACCCACGTCTACCTGGCCGGGGAGACCGATTTCCCGTTCGAGGTCGAGTTCGAGGATGGGCCCGTCGTCATGTTCGGAGAGGGCAATCGGCCGGATGCAGTGCGGCGCCCGCGCGTCGGCGTGGTGGGAACGCGGGCGGCGACACCCCACGGTCTGGCCGACGCGCACGAGCTCGGCCGCGAGCTGGCCCACGCCGGAGTCACGGTCGTCAGCGGGCTCGCGATCGGCATCGACGCCGCGGCCCACGAGGGCGCGCTCGCCGCATCCGGCACCGTCATCGGTGTGCTCGGCACGGGCCTCGATGTGGTGTACCCGCGGCGCCACGGATCGCTGCACCGCCGGGTTCGTGAACGCGGCATGCTCGTCAGCGAATACCGCCTCGGCACCGGCCCACACCCGGCGCGCTTCCCGTTGCGCAATCGCATCATCGCCGCGCTGTCCGATGTCTTGGTCGTCGTGGAGGCCACGGCCACCGGTGGTGCGCGGATCACGGCCACCGATGCCGAGCGTTACGGACGATCGGTCTGCGCGTACCCAGGGTCGCGTCGCAATCCCTCGGCCCGAGGTAGCAACGAACTGATCCGAGAAGGCGCCCACCCCATCGTCGACCCGGATGATGTGCTGATCGTGCTCGGGCTCTCCGACGGAGATCGGCGGACGCCGTTCGGGCCGACCGAAGAACCGGCAACGCCCGAGGAGCGGGCCACGCTCCGAGCGCTCGGCGGCGACGCCGCGACCGTCGACGAGCTGACCGCGCGCACGGGCCTCGCTCCGGGTCCGGCCGCCGTCGCCATCGCCGGATTGGTACGAAGCGGACGAATCCACCGGGCACACGGTCTGTTGTGGCCGCGATAGGCGTGCGGCTCCACGGATCGGACCCACGCGGTCAAGTTCTCGAAGGCGCCGGTCGATCTTCCCGTATGCATCTGCAACGGTGTCCCTACGACGGAACTCCTCTCGACGTCGACAGCTATTCCGGCGGTTCATTTCTGCTCACGTGCACGTCGTGCTCGGCAAAATGGGATGCCCACAACTCCTTGGTGCGCCGCATCGCCGAGCCGGACTGGGAAGCAGCAGACAAAGCGCGCGCCGCACGCGCCAACAGCATCCGGTGGGAACCGGCCGAACCGATCACCTGAGCACTGCCACCCAGACCGCCGGCGTCGTCGGGGTCCGAGCCGGTCCGACCAGCTCGCCTACCGTCGCGTGCATGGGAATGGATCCGCGCCGCCGACGGGTACCCCATCGTGGAGACGTCGTGTTCGTCGTCGCCGGCATCGTGATCGTGGTGGCGCTCGTCGCCTGGGCACTCCTCGGCTGATCGCATGACTTCCGAACCCGTCGACGTTCGCCACATGCAGCCGTACGAAGCAGTGAAGTCCTACCGCTGCCCGGGCTGTGACCACGACATCCGACCCGGGGAGGGCCACAAAGTGGTGGTGCCGCTCGACGCGCCCGAAGACCGGCGCCACTGGCACACCGGATGTTGGCACCGAGAAGAACGACGCCGCTCCTGAAACGCGCGTCGAGCAGTCCAGACGTCAGAACGCGGCTTCGTACACGTCGATCTCGGGTCCGCCCGTGCGGGGTAGGAGAATCGACACGACGTCGAACCGCAACCCGCGGTGAGGTCGGTCGTGCGCGTCAAGCCATTGGGTTGCCAGCCGTCGGATCCGGAGCTGCTTCTCGCGGGTCACCGCTTCCACGCCGGCGCCGAAG
>JANLTQ010000361.1:0-3141 GCA_031363005.1 Acidimicrobiia bacterium
GACGGGACTTCGAGTCCGATCGTGTGCAGGGCGGCATCGAGAGCAGCTACGAGGTCGTCGGCAATCACGATCAGTCAGAGGAGTCAGCGGGCGGGTCACGCAGCATCGCACACGACTCCCTTCCATCCAGTGCCAAATCCCGCAACGTCGCGATCGGTATCCTCGCAACGGTTGCGATCGTGCGAACGCCGCGCGTGACCGATAATCTGCACAACCTGCCGGACCCGGGACAGAAGGGTCCGACAGGCACAATCCGAGGGGCGGCGGAGCGTGGTATCACCAGGCCGACAGGGGGAAGATTCGTGGCACGACAAGGTGGACTCGGGCGCGGCCTGGCTGCGTTGCTGCCCACCGATGCGGAGCCGCACCCGGCCGGACATCTCTTCGCTCCGATTCCCGGCAGCGAACCCATGAGCGATCTCGGGACCGAGATGGTGGGCGAACTGGCGTCGAGTCAGAGTGGCCTCGCAATCATCTATCACGCCCTCGATGCCCTGGTGGCCCAGCACAATCTCGACGACGCGGCCGTGATCATCGACGAGCCGGGGCTCGGCCGGCAGGTCTTTCGCGCCGGACGTAAGCCGCTCGACGATCCCGGCGGCGAGGCCCTGTTGGACGCCCCGCCGGGGCTCTACACGGACCCGGCGCTGGACGCGAACAGCGTCGACGCCTCCCTGGTCACCAGCCTCTGCGTGGTCGCGCTGCGGATGGAGGTCCTGCGGTACGACTCCTGGCATGACCCCTTGACCGGCCTCTTCGACCGTCGCACCTTCGACCGCCTCCTCGACATGTCGATCGCGCGCAGCGTGCGATACCGCTGGCCGTTCACCCTGGTCCTCATCGATCTCGACGACCTCAAGCTGATCAACGACAAGGACGGACACCAGGCGGGCGACGCCGCCATCCGAGCGCTCGGTGAGCGGTTCCGTCGCATCCTTCGCTACGGCGACAACGCGGCGCGCATCGGTGGCGACGAGTTCGCACTGATCCTGCCGAGTACCGATCCGGACGCCGTTCCTCCGCTCCTCGAACGCATCGGAGCAGCCAAAGTCGCAGAACGCGGCTGTCCGGCGTTCTCCTACGGCGTCGCCCAGTGCCCCACCGAAGCCGAGAGCGCCGAATCCCTCGTCGCCCTTGCCGACAAGCGCCTCTACGAGGCCAAAGCCGCACGCCACGAAGGATCCTGACGTGGAGACGCCGAACCTCGATGACCTCGAACTCGAGCTCCGCAAGCTTCCGGGCGTTCGTGCCGCCGGCTTCACCGAGCGCGACGACATGCTGCTCGTGCAGATACAGGTCGCCGGCGACGAGCCCACCGCGAACCTCTCGCAGCAAGCCGCACGGATCGCCTACCGCCACGCCGAAAAGCCGGTGGCGCTCGAGATCGTGCGTTGGAAGATCGTGCAGGCACCGGCGGCTCCGACACCGCTGACATCCGGCCCGGCGGCGCGCGCGTCCGACGTCGGCGCCGCGACCCAGTCCGAGAACGACGCGAGAACCGGCGCGGACAGCCACGACGAAGCGCACCAGCGCGTCCGGCTGCTGGCGGTGCTGACCTTTCCCGACACGGACGAACTCGAGGTCCACCTCACGTTCGGCGGCCGTCGGATCATCGGGCGCGAGCAGGCGAGCGGCGGAGTCACCGCCGCCGCGCAAGCCACGCTCAAAGGACTCAGGTCCTTCGCCCCCGACCTCGACACGAAGCTGGCCTGGGCGAACGAGATCACCGACCCGCACGGGGACGGCACCTTCGTGGTCGCCTGTTCGGTACACGTCGACGCCGGACCGCGGCTCGGCATCTCGGCCGGCGTGAGTCGGATCGAAGCCGCGGCGCGAGCCACGTTGCAGAGCTTGAACCGGTCGCTCGAATCACTCGTCGTCCCGGAACGCTGACGACGCCGCCAGACTCTCGGGGCTCAGAACACCGCAGTTGGTAGTGTCGCTCGCCCCGCCCTCGTAGCTCAGGGGATAGAGCATCGGACTCCGGTGCCGTGTGCGCAGGTTCGAATCCTGCCGAGGGCACCGAAGCCCGATGCTCCGCATCGGCACCGACACCCGAGCCCCGTGTGCGCAGGTTCGAATCCTGCCGAGGGCAGACGCGTGGCTGGCCGCGAACGTTCCCCAGATCCTCGCTTCGCATGACTATCGGCACAGCGGCGCATTGATCATCACGTTTGACGAGTCCGAAGGCGCCGACACTCGGGGCTGCTGCGGAAACGCATCGGGCGGCAAGATCTTCACGACCGTGCTGTCCCGTGCCGTTACCCACCCCGGTTCACACACCTCGGTTCCGTACAACCACTATTCGGTGTTGCGGACCATCGAGGACGCCTTCGGGTTGGACTGCCTCGGCCGCGCCTGCGACGCAGGATCCCGCCCACTCGGTACCGACGTGTGGCTGGTGAAGAACCACCACCGCCACGGCGAGAAGCACGACTGACCTGGACTCCTGATCGCGGTTGGCCCCACCGGCGGAAAGGTCCCGGTTCCAGACTCAGGTCGACCGGTCTCACGGCCGATGAACTCGGGGTCAGATCCGAGCGCGTCCGAGGAGACAGGTGCAACCGCGGCAGACCATCCGCGACCCGATGCCACCCACCGTTCCCGCGCCCTATCGCGGGCCGGATCGGCGCGGGGTTGCTCGGTTCGTGGTGCCGGCGGCGCTTCCGAGCGCCATCCTCGTCATCGTTGCCGTCGGCTGGCTACTGATCGGACCCAACCTCCGCTTCGAGATCTCACCGCTCGCACTCAATGAGTTCGCCGTCGTCGGCGCGACGCTGGCGCTTCTCGCCGGGGTGGCTGCGATTCTGCGCTGGCGCCTCGACGGCATCGCCCGGAACTGGTGGTGCGGCTGGGCGCTTCTCACCATCGGGATCGGCCGACTCGTGCTCGAACCGCTGGCGGGAACCAACTCGCTCGCCTCCGATCTCGCGATCGCGGTGCTCGCCGGAATCCTCATCCTGCGCGCCATTACCGGACCCGAGGTCGACGCTTCGATCCGGCTGACGAGCACCGTCGCCGTCGCCGCCGGTGGGGCGGCCCTCGCGGTTGCGGTCGTCTTCACCGTCGACCAGAGCCACCTGCCGGCGCGCACCGCGCTGGCGATCGCCGGCACCGCGTGGATGCTGATCGGCGCGCTGG
>JANLTQ010000393.1:0-6061 GCA_031363005.1 Acidimicrobiia bacterium
AGCGGAGATGGCACGCGATTGCAGCCGTTCGGCCAGCGAAGTGTGGCCCGTCCGGCCCGCCCCGCAGGGGCAAGAGGACAGATGATGGATTATCCGATTCTCACGGCGATCGTCGTCGCGCCGATTCTCGGTGCGATGCTCGTGCTGCTGACGCCGGCGCGTCGTCCGGAGTTGGCGCGCGCCATCGGCCTGATGGTGTCGATGGCCACGCTCGGGTTCGCGCTGCTGTTGCTGTGGAAGTTCCGCACGAACTTCGGCGGATTCCAATACCTCGAGCACAACCGGTGGTTCGATTCTCTTGGGGTCGGCTACATCGTCGGCGTCGACGGCTTCAGCCTGTTCATGGTCGTGGCGACGGCGCTGCTGTTCCCGATCGGGTTGCTCGCCTCGGCGAGGATCGAGCACCGAGCCAAGGCCTACGTCTTCTGGTTCTTGCTCCTCGAAGGTGCGATTCTCGGCATCTTTCTCAGCCTCGACCTCATCGGCTTCTTCATCTTCTGGGAAGCGATGTTGATCCCGATGTACTTCCTCATCGCGGGTTGGGGCAGCGCGAATCGCAAGTACGCCGCCACCAAGTTCTTCATCTACACCGCGGCCGGCTCCGCGTTCCTGCTTGCGGCGATCATCGTGCTCGCCTTCCTGCACCAGTCCGACACCGGCACGCTCACCTTCGACTACCGAGTCCTGGCCGCCTGGACCACCGGCGGTATGTCGTCCACCACCGAGTACTGGCTGTTCTTCGGTTTCATGGCCGCGTTCGCGGTCAAGGCGCCGCTCGTCCCGTTCCACACGTGGTTGCCGGACGTGCACACCGAAGCGCCGACGGCCGGCTCGGTGGTGCTGGCCGGTGTCATCCTCAAGATGGGTGCCTACGGCGTGCTGCGTTTCGGCTTCGAGCTGTTCCCGCGTGCGTCGGCCCATTTCGCCCCGCTCTTCCTGACCCTGGCCGTGATCGGGATCGTCTACGGCTCGATCGTCGCGGCGATGCAGAAGGACGCCAAGCGGGTGATCGCGTATTCGTCGGTCGCGCACATGGGGTTCATCCTGCTCGGGATCTTCTCGATCACGATCTTCGGCCTCGACGGTGCGACCTTCACCATGGTCAGTCACCCGCTCACCACCGGTGCGCTGTTCCTCGTGATCGGCATGCTCTACGAACGTCGTCACACCCGCCAGATCGACCAGTTCGGTGGCATCTGGAAGTCCGCGCCCAAGCTCACCGCGATGTTCCTGATCGCGATGTTCGCCGGGATCGGGCTCCCCGCGTTCTCCGGCTTCGTGGGCGAGTTCCTCGCGTTGTTGGGAACCTTCGCCGTACATCGTTGGTGGGGCATCGTCGCCACGACCGGTGTGATTCTCGGCGCGGTCTACATGCTCTGGATGTTCCAGCGGGTGTTCACCGGTGTTCCCGAAGGTGAGAACGCGACGATGGCCGACGCCAACGGGCGCGAGATGCTCGTCGTGGTGCCACTCCTTGCGTTGTCCCTCTTCATCGGTCTCTACCCGAAGCCGGTCCTCGATCGCATCGAGCCGACGGTCAAGTGTGTGGTGCGAAGCTTCGAGACCCGGACGGAAACGATTCAGCGTCCGGTCTCGGACCGAATGGACCTGAGCGGCGTGAAGGGATGTCGATGATCGCGATCGCCGCGCCGAGGGTCGACTGGTATTCGATCGCCCCCGTGGTCGTCCTCGTGGCGGCCGCGTTGCTGATCATTCTGTTCAAAGCGATCGCTCGCAACCGTGTGCGCACCTACGAGCCCGCGCTCCTCATCGGCGTCATCGGTCTGGCCGTCTCGGCGTTCTACCTGACGAAGCAGTGGAGTGTGGTCATCGATGGTGGTCCGTCGGACGCGCTCGCGCATATGACCGCACTCGACGGCTTCTCGGTGTTCATCAGTGTCATCGTGATCGTCTCGGCGATCTTGATGCTGCTCCTGTCGAGTGAGTACCTGGTGGCGAGGGGCATCGAGTCTCGGCCCGAATACGTGGCGCTGGTCCTGATGTCCGCAGCCGGCATGTTGGTGATGGCCGGAGCCAACGACCTGATCGTCGTGTTCGTGGCGCTCGAGGTGTTGTCGATCCCGCTCTACGTGTTGGCGGCCTACGACCGGACCCGTGCCCGATCGCTCGAAGCCGGCATCAAGTATTTCGTCCTCGGGGCGTTCTCCTCCGCCATCTTCCTGTACGGCGTGGCACTCGTGTACGGCGCCACCGGCACCACGTCACTCGAGGGCATCCAGGCCTTCCTCGCCACGCGCGTGCTCGTCAACGAAGGCACGCTCATCGCCGGCATGGTGTTGCTCCTGGTGGGACTCGCCTTCAAGGTGGCGGCTGTCCCGTTCCACATGTGGACCCCGGATGTCTACGAAGGCTCGCCGAGTCCGGTGACCGCGTTCATGGCGTCGGCCACGAAGGCGGCGGGGTTCGCGGCGCTGTTGCGGATCCTGTACACCGCGCTCGCGCAGTACTCGAGCGATTGGCGCCAGCTGATCTTCGCCCTCGCGTTGGTCACCCTCCTCGGCGGCAGCATCGGCGCGTTGTGGCAGACGGATCTCAAACGGTTGCTGGCGTACTCGTCGATCGCCCACGCCGGCTACATCCTGATCGGTGTGCAAGCGGGGACGGCCAAAGGGCTGCAGTCCTCGCTCGTCTACCTGCTCGTCTACGCCTTCATGACCATCGGCGCCTTCGCGATCGTGGTCGCGCTCGGTGGCACCGACGATCTCCACGCCATCTCGGACCTGCGTGCCTACGGACGGCGTCGGCCGGTCATCGCCGCGCTCCTCGCGTTCTTCCTGCTGGCCCAGGCCGGTATCCCGCCCACCGCCGGCTTCATCGCCAAGCTGGGGGTCTTCGCCGCCGCCGCCGGTGCGCACTCGTACGCCCTCCTGATCGTCGGCGTGGTGACGTCGGTGATCGCGGCGTTCTTCTACCTCAAAGTCATTCTCACCATGTACGCGGCGGAAGACGAGCAGGAACTGCCGGACGAACTCGAGACCGCGCCCGCGTGGCCTGCCATCGGCGTGCCGGTCGCCACGGTGCTCGTGGTCTGTGTGGTCATGACCGTCTGGATCGGCGTCCTGCCGACGATCATCATCGATTTCGCTCGGGACGCCACGCTCGTCTTCTGACTCGCCCCGCAGCGGGCCCCACGCAACCAGCGCTCGTCTCACCCTCCTCTGGGGTGCAATTCGCGCGTTGGTAGGGAATGGCCCGGGCTGATCGAGACCGGAAAATTCACCCTCTCTACGGTTTGAGGGGATCGAAAAGGCCAGACCTATACTCGCCCCGTTCTGGCGTCGGGTCGGAGGGACCGCGTGACTCAGTACTACCGGGAGTACCTCGCGGTCGCCGTGCTCATCGGCGCGGGTATCGCGATGGTTGCGGGCATGCTCGGCCTCGGCCGACTCGTCCGTCCGACGCGCCCGCAGCCCCAGAAGTACGTCACCTACGAATCCGGATCGGACCCGGTCGGCGGCTGGGGCCAGTCCAACGTCCGGTACTACGTCTACGCCCTGCTGTTCGTCATGTTCGACGTCGAGGCGGTCTTTATCTTCCCCTGGGCTGTTCGCGTCGAGGAGCTCGGTGTGCAGTCGCTCGTCTCGATGATCGTCTTCATCGTCATCCTCACCCTGGGCCTGGTCTACGCGTGGCGAAAGGGTGTGCTGCGGTGGGCTTAGTCGAGAAGGGCGTCTTCGGAAAGAAGCCGCTGAAGCCCGTCACCTGGCTGCTGAACTACAGCCGGAAGTACAGCCTGTGGATGTTCCAGTGGGGCCTCGCGTGCTGTGCCATCGAGATGGGCGCCGCGCTGGCGAGCCCCCGCTACGACATGATGCGCCTCGGGGTCATCCCCTTTCCCGCCAGTCCCCGTCAGGCTGACCTCGTGGTCATCTCGGGCACCGTGACGGACAAGATGGCACCGGCGATTCGCCGCTTGTACGAGCAGATGCCGGACCCGAAGTACGTCATCTCCATGGGGTCGTGTGCGAACTGTGGTGGCCCGTACTGGGACTCCTATTCGGTGACCAAGGGCGTCGATCAGATCATCCCGGTGGACATCTACGTGCCCGGCTGCCCGCCGCGGCCGGAGGCGCTGCTCGAGGCCATCGTGATGCTCCAGGAGCGGATCCAGAACGAAGGCATCGGCAACGACGAGTTGGCCGCCCGCTGGCGTGGCGAATACGTCCCGGTCGAGACCGTACGTACTCCGGTGCAGGCCTAGACCCATGGCCGACGAGACCCCCGAGGCCGGCGCGCCCGACGCACCCGAGGACGCTTCCGCCGAAGCTGCTCCCGAGGCGCCGGTCGCGCCTGAAGCTGCGGCAGAACCAACGAGTGACGCGCCCGATCCCGAGCCGGAAGCCGCCGTCGAGGCGGAACCAGAGCCCGCCTCGGCTGAGCCGGAGCCCGCGGTCGCGCTCGATCCCGAGATCGAGGCGCGTTTTGCCCGGTTCGAAGCCGGCCTCGGCGACGGTGTGGTCGACCACGCCGAGTCCCACGGCACGCTCGTCGTCCGGGTGCGACCCGATGCATGGAAGCGCGCCGCCGAGGTCGCTCGCGCCGATCTCGACTGTGACTATCTCTCCTTCATCGCCGGGATGGACTGGATGCCCGCGCCGAAGACGCCCGGCGACGAAGGCACGGACACCTCGGCGCCGGTGCAGCCGGACACGATGACCTTCGGGGTCACGGGCTCCGAGGGGCGGTTCCAGGTCTTCGCGCACGCGCAGTCGACGACCAAGCACTGGGGGATCACCCTCAAGACCGACGTCGACGAGGCCGCACCCGCGGTCGACAGCTGGGTGTCGATCTACCCGGGCGCGGATTGGCACGAGCGGGAGTGCTGGGAGATGTACGGCATCGATTTCGCCGGCCACCCGAAGATCCGTCCGCTCTATCTCCCGGCCGAGTTCGAGGGCAACCCGCTGCGCAAGGACTTCGCCCTCATCGCTCGCGAAGTGAAGCCGTGGCCCGGACTCGTCGACGTCGAGCCCATGCCGGGTGACGACACTCCTGAAGAAGAGGGAGCGGCATGACCACCACCGAAACTCCCGGCTTCGAGGTCGACCCCGCGCTGCACCGCACCCTGGAGAACGCCCAGGTCAACGTCGAGCTCGACAACGGCGACATGATCCTGAACCTGGGTCCGCAACACCCCGCCACCCACGGGACGCTGCGGTTGGTCGTCCGCCTCGACGGCGAGCGGGTCGTCGCCGCCGATCCGGTGATCGGCTACATGCACCGCGGGTACGAGAAACTCAGCGAGTTCCGCACCTATCCCCAGATCACCACGCTCATCAACCGCATCGACTGGCTGTCCAGCTTCGCGAACGAGGTCCCGTTCGTCAGCGGCGCCGAGCAACTCATGGGCGTCGAAGCACCGCCGCGCGCCCAGTGGATCCGCACGATCCTCACCGAGCTGAGCCGGATCGCCACGATCTATCTGTTCCTCGGCGAGATGGGCCTGCAGGTCGGCGCGCTCACGCCCGCGTTCTGGGGCTTCCGTGATCGAGAGCTGGTGCTCAACCTCATCGAGGGCGCCACCGGCGGTCGGTTCCACCCGAACTTCAACCGCATCGGCGGGCTGAAGGACGACCTCCCGTGGGGCTGGATCTCGGAGTGTCGCGCCACGATGGACAAGATCCTGAAGGGCTGCGACGACTTCGAAGACGTGCTCGTCGGCAACGAAATCTTCGAGGCCCGCACCCGCGGCATCGGCATCATCCCCGGTGAGCTCGGAGCTGCGTACGGAGTGTCCGGCGCGAACTTGCGAGCGTCCGGTGTGGACTGGGACCTGCGTCGGGACGGCAAGCCGTACCTCGCGTACCCCGAGATCGACTTCAAGGTCTGGACCCACCCCGACGGCGATTCGTTCGCTCGGTACTGGGTGCGGTTGCAGGAGACGCGCGAAGCCGTGCGCATGGTGATCCAACTCCTCGACGGGCTTCCGGCGGGTTCGATCATGGCCAAGGTGCCGCGCATCATCAAGGTGCCCGAGGGCGAGGTGTGGGTCAACACCGAGAACCCGCTCGGCGAGATGGGTTACTACATCGTGTCGAAG
>JANLTQ010000411.1:0-4487 GCA_031363005.1 Acidimicrobiia bacterium
AGCCGCGGTGCTCACCGTCGGCATCGTGATCCTGCCCACCGATGCGAACGCCGCGACCCGCCGCTGCACCGCCACCCCCGCCACCGCCGCGACCAAGAAGACAGTGGCATACAGGTCGATCGCGGGCGTGCCGGCGAATGCGACGAGTCTCGACGTGTACTCGCCGGCGCGCGCGTGCCGAGCGCCGGTGGTCATGTGGGTGCACGGCGGCGGGTATCACACCGGCGACAAGCGCAACCAGGTGGCGGACAAGGTCCGGCTGTTCAACGGTCGCGGTTGGGTGTTCGTGAGCGTCAACTACCGCCTGACCGTTGCGGGTGACCCATCGTCGGCGCACTATCCCGACCACTACGAAGACGTGGCGGCGGCCGTGGCGTGGGTGCATCGTCACATCGCCCGATCCGGCGGTGACGGATCGCGGGTCGCGCTGCTCGGACACTCGGCCGGAGCCGACATCGTTTCCAACGTCACGACCAACCCGCAGTACCTCGGCGACCACGGCCTCTCACTGCGTGCGGTCGACTGCGCCGGTCCGCTCGACACCGAAGGATTCGACAAGGTCACCGCCAATGCCGCCGGCACCCCCGAACGGGTCGCGTGGCTGGATGCGCTCGGCAGTGCACCCGACTACGAACGGACGACCTCCGCCGTCACCTGGATCCGGCCGCACGCCGGGATACCACCAACCATCGGCGTGACGCGCGGTACTGCGACGCGGCGAGCGATCGAGGCCGACTTCCTCCACCGATTGACCGCCGCCGGGATTGCCAGTACTCGCATCGAGGCGGGCGGCCTCTCCCACGGCGAGGTCAACTCGAAGATTGGCGCACGCGGCGACACGGTGATGACGCCGCCGCTGATGCGGTTCCTCGAGGATTGCTTCTGATCAGGAAGCCTGAGCCGTTGACGATTTCGGTTCCGACGCGGACATCGCCGTCGGCTCGACACGCATCGTGCGCGCCGAGCCGAGCGACGTGACTAGCTGAGCTGCGGTTCGGGAACCGGAGCGGGCGCGGGCGGTGCCGGCGGTGCCATGGCCTGCATCTTCTGCGCAATCGCCTGGTTGCGCCGAGCCTCTGCTTCGGGGCTGCGGGCAATGACGGCGGCGATGATCCAGCCGATCCACCCGAGGAAGAAGCCGAGCACGGCGCCGGCGACCGGCCGGCCACGCGACTTGCCGATCATGTAGCCGATGACCGGACTGATCACCATCCAGCCGATGAACAGGAAGAGCGCGGTGTTGTTCACGTCATTCGTGGTCTGTTGCAGGGTTGCCGCAAGCATGGCGGTCCTTTCGTGGGGATTCCAATACGGGTATCTCGGCGTCCGCCGAACCCATCTGAACCCGATTCGGCCACAGCGCTCTCAGAAGGGAGCCGTTCCGGCACTCGACCCTGAGTTCGAAGGCCGGCCCGACGCGTGATTCGGTCCGTTTTGACACCGCGGCGTTCACCATCCAGGCTCGCGACCCCCGATCTGACCACCCCGGTACCCCCTGACGAGGAGCTCCACCATGCGCACCCCCATCTGTGACGACCTCGGCATCGAGTTCCCGATCTTCGCTTTCACCCACTGCCGCGACGTCGTGGTCGCCGTGTCCAAGGCCGGCGGATTCGGAGTACTCGGTGCCGTCGGGTTCAGTCCGGAACAACTCGAGATCGAGCTCCAGTGGATCGACGAACACATCGGCGACCGCCCCTACGGCGTCGACATCGTGATCCCGAACAAGTACGAGGGCATGGACGCCAACATGTCCGGCGACGAACTCGCGCAGATGTTGCGCGAGATGGTTCCGCAAGAGAACCTCGACTTCGCCCGCAAGCTCCTCGCTGACCACGGCGTCCCCGTCCAGGACGAAGCCGAGGACAACACCATGCAGCTGCTCGGCTGGACCGAGGCCACCGCCACACCGCAGGTGGAGGTCGCGCTGCTACACCCGAAGATGACGCTGATCGCGAACGCGCTCGGCACCCCACCTCCCGAAGTGATGGACCTGATCCACAATGCCGGCCGCAAGGTCGCGGCGCTCTGTGGCTCGCCGTACCAAGCGCGCAAGCACGCCGACGCCGGGGTCGACATCATCATCGCCCAAGGTGGCGAAGGCGGCGGCCACTGCGGCGAGGTCGGCTCGATCGTGCTGTGGCCCCAGGTGGTCAAGGAAGTTGCGCCGGTTCCCGTTCTGGCCGCGGGCGGCATCGGGAGCGGTGCGCAGATCGCCGCCGCACTCGCACTCGGTTGCCAGGGCGCGTGGTCGGGTTCGCAGTGGCTGATGGTCGAGGAGTCCGAAAACACACCGGTCCAGCAGGCCGCGTACATCGGTGCCGGATCCCGGGACACCGTGCGGAGTCGGTCGTTCACCGGAAAGCCGTGCCGCATGTTGCGCAACGACTGGACCGACGCGTGGGAGACCCCGGGCAGCCCGGAGCCGCTCGGCATGCCGTTGCAGTACATGGTCTCGGGCATCGCCGTTGCCGCGACGCACCGGTATCCGGATCAGACCGTCGACGTGGCGTTCAACCCCGTCGGTCAGGTGGTCGGCCAGTTCGAAAAGGTCGAGAAGACCGCAGCCGTGGTCGAGCGATGGGTCAACGAATACCTCGAAGCAACCGAGCACCTCTCGGACTTGAACGCCGCGGCGGGCGCCTGATTCAGGGCCGCGCCGCGGCAAGGTCACTGAGCGGCATCACGTTCACCGCGTCGCCGAGCATGTCCTCGTGATAGCCGTTCTTGAAAAACGCGAACGACGTTCCCGTCTCGGGATCGGCCCACGCCACTTGTAAGTACGCGCCGCTGTGTCCGAACGCCGCGGGCGAGCACTCCTTGCCGAACATCGCGTACCGGAACTGATGCAGCCCGTCGTCACCGGCAAGTACGAGTCCGAGGGTGCGGTTCACGGGCACGCCCATCAGCGGATCGTCGAAGGTGCAGCGCACATGGGTGGTTGCGTCGTGCAGGGTGTCGGCGCCCCAGAGACCGTTCGGGTTTCGGAGCACCGCTTGGTAAAAGCGGACCATCGTCTCGGCCGTCATGATCCCGCCACCACCGGGAACCCCGGCCGCACGGACCGTCGGATCGTTCGCCACCTGGAGGAGATCGATCGCCTGGTCGGGCGGCGTACCGATCCGAACGCCGTCCACGATGTCGGCCTGGTCACCGACGGGAATTCCCAGCAGCCGAGGAAGCCCGAGCGGCGCGGTGAGACGTTGCTCGATCGCATCACGAAAATCGAGACTCGTCACTCGTTCGATCAAGTCGATCAGCACCCAGTGGGCCGAGGTCGCGTGATATTCGAATCGCGTTCCCGGCTCCCATTCCAGTTCCCACTCGGCGAAGCGCCGACGACGCAACTCTCGATCGGCGCCGTCGACGGGCCGAACCAGTGCGTTCGGGAAACCGGAGGTATGGAGCATGACCTGCTCGATCGTGATGACGTGCTTGCCATGCGACCCGAACTCGGGAATGTGATCGGCCACGAGCTGCTCGGGCGCGAGGAGACCGTCGTCGATGAGCATCCAGATCACCGACGCGACGAGCGGCTTGGTGGCCGAGAACACACAGAACCGGTTCGCGTTCGTCGCATCGCCGAACGTCTCGAACGCGAGTACCTGACCGTCACGAGCCACCGCGAGTTGACATGCCGGGGTTTGACCGTCGTCAACCAATTTCTGCGCTCGTCCAGCGAGCTCATCCAGACTCATGGAGTCGAGCGTCGCGTGCCGCTCAGCACGCCGTCAACCACGACGAAAGGCGTAGACCTTCCCGTCATTGGTCGCGACGAAGACGGTGCCGTTCACGACCGCGACGCCCTCGGTGTTCGGTTCTATCGTCGGACTGGCCCAGCCGGTTTGACAGACCTTGGGTTGGCCAGAGCAGCCGAAGGCACCGGTCGCGTCCGATGCATTCACCTCCCCAAGGCCGGCGCTGAACACCACATCGTTCGCGATCGTTGGCGCAGCTGCGCCCGTGTTCGGCACGGTCCACAGCGGTACGCACACCTTTGGCGTTCCCGAGCAGCCGCTCGTCCCGGCCGCATCGAGTGCATACAACTTGCCCTCGGCAGCCACGATCACCCGCCCGTTTCCAACGGCAGGCTGCGAGGAAATATGGATCAAGACCGTCGATGTCCAGAGTGGCGTACAGGTTTTCGGCGCTCCTGAGCAGCCCGCGGTCCCGGCCGCATCGAATGCGAGGACGCTCGTCGCCGAACCGACATAGACCGTGTCGTTCGAAATCGCGACCGGCCAGTGTGAGGCCGTTGCCTGCCCGGTCGACGCGCTCCAGAGCGGTGCACAGACTCGCGGCGTTCCCGAGCAGCCGGTCATACCCTGCGCATCGAACGCATACAGCTTCGCAAGGTCGTTGGAGTTTGCGTACACGACACCGCGCGAAACCGCGGGTGAGCAGAGTATCGAGCAGCTGACGCTCGCAGTCCAGATCGGAGAGCACGATTTGGGCGCACCCGTACATCCAACTGTGCCGGCGGCGTC
>JANLTQ010000414.1:0-4230 GCA_031363005.1 Acidimicrobiia bacterium
CGTAGGCCCAGAACATCCAGGAGAGCAATCGACGGTCGAACGCGCCGGTGAGGCGTTGCAGCGTGGCCGTGTCGCTCGTGGCGCCGAACTCGGTGCTGAGCAGCACGTCGCCGCGCGCCGATGCCGCGATCGCTCGGTCCATGACCGCTTCGTCGAGCGCCGGAGTTGTCGCGTACACGTGGTAGGACAGGCCACTCTGCGGCGCGCCGAGCCCCGACAGCGACGTATCCGCACCGCCGAAGTTGAAGAGGACGAACGGCTCGGTGAACACGATGTGCTCACGATCAACCGTCCGGATCGCCGCAGTCATCCGTTGCGCGAATGGAACGGTGAGTGTGGCCTCGAGGTCCGGACAGCCGGTCAGACAGGCGCCCCACTCGGTGCCCGGCCAGGGCTCGTTCATCAGGTCGTACCCCAAGACGTACTGCTCACTACCCACGGCCGCGGCGACGGCACGGACCGCCTCCGCGTAGTGGGTCTGCAGCGGCACCCCGTCCGGGCCGGGCCGGTTTGCCCAGAAGTTGTCGAACGCTCGCTGCAGCGCCGGGTTGGTGAGGTAGTAGGTGGGGAACGGATCGGGCGGGTTCGGAAGACCATCGGTGAGCGTCGCCCACTCGGGGAACCCGTTGCCGTTCACTGCAGGCCCGAAACCATCCTGATGGAAGTCGAGCAGCGAGAAGATGCCTTCCTTCGCCAACACTCGCACCGTGGCCGCGATCGAGTCGACGTAGGTCTGGTCGATCTGGCCGGGCTGAGGCATCTCGGCGCCGAAGACGACTCCCAGTCGGACGGCGTTGAAGCCTTCATCGCGGAGGAACCGGGCGTCGTCCTCGCCGAAGCCGGCGGCTGCGGGCGAAATCGGTGGGAACTTCTTGACGAAGTTCACGCCGCGAAGGGTGATAACCCGGCCATAGTGATCGGTGAACCATCGACCGGTGTGGCCGAGTTCGGCGCGAGGTCCGACCGGCGGTGCGAAGTTCGGTCGGGGTACGCACGCGGTGGCCACGATCACCACGGCGAGCAACACCCCAAGAATGGGGCGGCGACGGCGAGATACGGGGAGCATTGGGCAGGCAACGTAGGCCGTCGACCCCGAAAGGGCAATAGATCGGTTCCCCCCACTTGAATGCTTTCGCGAAACATGGGAAGGTCATCGCTTGCGGTCGGGCGGCCGCATGGGAGGCGGAGACATGAAACGGGCTTGGAATCGATCGATCGCGACGCGCACCGTGGTGATTGCGAGCATGGTGATCGCGGGAGCGCCGCTGGCGACGTCCACTGCTGCGCAAGCGCTGCCGAATACGTCGTCGCCCACCCTGTCGCTGAACCGAACGATCCGCACCACCCCGTTCGTCGGCACGTCGAGCTCGACGCGTGACGGTGAAGGATCGGCCTTCGTGCCGAACGATCCCGCCCACCCGAACATCGGCGGCACCGACTCTTTGTGGCTGGCCGAGGACAACGGCCATGCCGTCTGGGAGATCAACCCGTACACCGGCGCGTTGAAGTCCAGCATTCAGGACAGCGTCTGGCAGGCGACGAAGCAGTACAGCAGCGGAACGGGGACCGGCAGCGGCGCAAGTGCCGGCAGCAACCGCGTCCCGGACTTCGAGTCGATGGCCTACGACAAGATCAACGACACCCTGTACGCGTTCAACGGCAAGTGCTGCACGAGCTCGGTGCTCCCCACCTCGTACCGCCTCAAGCGCGGCGCGGGCAACACGTTCCACCCCGAGGCCTGGCAGGCTCTGCCCTCCGGTTCGGACTACACCGCGTCGGCGTGGCACCCGGGGGACCACAAGGTATACGTCGGTGTCGGGAGCGCGATTCGCACCTACGACTTCGCCACCAACGCTTCTGGTTCGACGTTCAGCGTCTCGGGGGTGTCGGGCATCTACGGGATGAGTTTCTCCGATGACGGGAGCGAGCTCTACGTCGCGGAAAAGGGCGTGAAGATCGTCCGCGCGAACTGGAACACCAAGACCGCGATACCTGGTTGGACCTTCACCCTCACGTCCTTCGGCATGAAGGACTCACGGGCAATCGAGCTGATCAACGACCAGTTCTATGTCTACGACGGCTACGACGGCCGTTCGACGAGCGATCCGCTGCGCTATGCCGTGTTCGTGTTCGATGTGTGTTGTGGCGCGGGCAACCCGCCCGTGGCGTCGTTCAGCAGCGCGCAAACGGCGAGCCCGAACTTCACGATGCAGTTCACCGACACGTCCACGAATGCACCGAACGCGTGGACGTGGGACTTCGACAACAACGGCACCGTGGACAGCACCGCCAAGAACCCGACCCACACCTTCTCCGGTGCGGGCAGCTTCAGCGTGAAGCACACGGCGTCGAACTCCGGCGGGACCAGCCTTCCCGTCACCCAGTCGGTACAGGTCAACGCCCCGGGACCGGCCACGGCCGCGTTCACCTATGCGGCCGCAGCCAGCCCGGCGCACGCGATCAACTTCACCGACACCTCCACTGGCGGACCGACCGGGTGGGCGTGGGACTTCGACAACAACGGCTCGACGGACAGCACGGCACAGAACCCGTCGTTCACCTTCGCCGCGGCCGGGAGCTACCCGGTCACGTTGACAGTGTCCAGCGCAGGCGGACCGAGCTCAGTGACGAACACGGTCGCCGTCGCCGATCCGCCGGCGCCCACGGCGAACTTCACGTCCGCGGCCGCCGCGAACCCACCCCTCACCGTTAACTTCACCGACTCGTCGACGGGCGCGCCGACGAGCTGGGCGTGGGACTTCGACAATGACGCGGTCACGGACACCACCACGCAGAACCCGAGCCACACCTTCCCGGCAAGCGGCAGCTACCCGGTGAAGCTGACGGTCGACAACGGCTTCGGGACCAACGCAGTCACGAAGACCGTCGTGGTGTCGGACCAACCCACGATCACGACGCTCAACCCGATCGCCGACGCGTACGTGAGCAAGTCGTCGCCGACGAAGAACTACGCGGCCTACACCGATCTCAAGATGCTGGGCTTCAACGGCACGTACGAGTACCACCCGTACTTCCAGTTCTCGGTCGCCGGTCTGAGCGGTGCGCCGGCATCCGCGAAGTTGCGGCTGTACGTCACCGACGGCGGCCCGACCGGTGGTGACTGGTTCAACCCCGCGGGTGCGTGGACCGAGACCGGACTCAACTGGAACAACGCGCCCGCCCTGACCGGCGCGCCGTTCGTCACCGTCGGGACCGTCACGCCGGGTCAGTGGGTCGAGATCGATGTCACCGCCAAAGTCACCGCCGACGGCACCTACACGTTCGCGGCCACCAACAGCACGACCGACATGGTCACCTACGCCAGCAAGGAATCGGCCTTCGCACCGCAGCTCGTGATCACGCGTTAACGGCGGCGCGGCCAGCGGCCGTGCGCACGTCTGCTCTCGATCAGCACGGGATCTTCAAAACACGCCGACGGGATCTTGACGCCCTGATTCCTACGGTGGACGGATGTTCGATCTCGACGTTCGATCCCACCCACCCGTTTCCGTTCCCGCTCCGACTCGCAGCTTCCTCTTCACCGCCCTTGCGGCCGCGCTGGCGTTCGACGTCGGGGTTCGCGGCGGCGTCGACAATGCCTTCGTTGCCGTCGGTTGCGGCCTCGTCGTCCTGGTGCTGCTCCGGACCGACCACCGCCTGAGCGCCTCGGGACGCGGGTTGCTGCTCACGGCACTCCTACCGAGCACGATGCTGGCCCTGCGCGCCAGTCCTTGGCTCGCGGCGTCCAACGCCGGTGCGATCGGAGTGCTGGTCGGCGGTGGAATGCTCTACCACCGGACCGGCTCGTTCTTCGACGCGACTCCGACTCGCTGGATGAGACGGATCGGTGCCGGCGCAGCGGCAGCCATGTCGACCTGGCGGATGTTCGAGCCGGTCGTTCGCTCCGCCGTCGACCACGACCAGGCCACACAGTTTGGTCGAGGTCTGCGCGCCGCGCTCGTTGCGGCTCCGTTCATCATCGGCACAGTCCTGCTCCTCCAAGCCGGTGACGTCGTCTTCGCCGAGCTGGTCACGCCGGACATCGACCTCGGTCCGGTCGCGGGACACGCAATCCTCGTGCTGCTGCTCACGGTCGGCGTCGTCGCGCTCCGAACCTCGACCGAGCTCACCGCGTCCGACGAAGATCACGCCGGACCGTTCGGCGTCCTCGAAGTGATCACGATGCTCGGTCTTGCGGCTTCGGTCCTGGTCCTGTTTGTGGCGTCCCAG
>JANLTQ010000418.1:0-8034 GCA_031363005.1 Acidimicrobiia bacterium
CCAGCGCGATCGTCCACGCTCGGTCCTGGGGCCGGTGGTGCTTCGTCGCTCGTACGAGGGTCGCCTGGGCGAACAGGGTCGCCACGGCGGTGGCGATGAAGGCGAACCCGACGACCATGGCGGGGCGAGCGTACGCCCCGACTCCTGTGGTGGCTTCACCGAGTTGAGTTCGGCACCCAGTCAGTTGCCAGGGGTGGGGTTTCGCCGCGAATGCCCGCTTGTGAAGAACTGCACGAGGCGGGTGTACCGTGGCCGATCCGAGCCCGGTGGTCACGTCCGGGCGTATCCGAGTAGGCCAGATTTTGGTACAGCGAGCGGGCACGTCGAGCAACGCACGAAAGATCCCCGGCGCCGCAGTGGCGCGCCTGCCGATCTACTACCGCGCCCTGGTCGAGATCACCGACGACGGCGTGGAAACGGTCTCGTCGGAGCGTCTCGCGATCATGGCCGGCGTGAACGCGGCACAAGTGCGCAAGGACCTCTCGTACCTCGGCTCCTACGGTACGCGAGGGGTGGGCTACGAGGTGGCGTTCCTCCTCGATCGCATCTCCCGCGAGCTCGGGCTGACGCATGACTGGCCGGTGGCAATCGTCGGCGTCGGCAACCTGGGTCATGCCCTCGCCAACTACGCCGGGCTCACCGATCGCGGCTTTCGGGTGCTCGCGCTGGTCGACGCGGACCCGGCCAAGGTCGGCATGCGAGTCAACGATCTCGCGGTGGAAGCACTCGCGGATCTGAGCGAGATCGTGCGGACCCGCGGCATCACGATCGGCATCATTGCCACGCCGGCGAGCGCCGCCCAGGACGTGGCCGACGAACTCGTCGAGGCCGGCGTGCAGTCGATTCTGAACTTCGCGCCGGCGGTCATCGCGGTGCCCGACGGCGTGTCGGTGCGCAAGGTCGACCTCGCCACCGAACTGCAGATCCTTTCGTTCTACCAATCGCACCGCCGCATCAAGGAGCGGATCGCGTGACCCGCAAGAGTCTGGTCGGCTACCCGGCGAACTTCCTCGTGGCCGGGCGCCGGTGCGTGATGGTCGGGGCCGGACGGATCGCCGCCCGCAAACTCGAAGCGCTGCTCGAGGCGGACGCAGAGGTTGTGGTGGTGGCGCCGGACGCCGTGGAAACGATCCGGGCGTGGGCGGACGCCGGTCGGTTGACGTGGATACCGCGTGGCTTCGAAGCGTCGGATCTCGACGACGCGTGGCTTGCCTTCACTGCCACCGCCGACGCCACCGTGAACCAAGCAGTCTTCGACGCCGCCGAAGCTCGAAGGATCTGGGCGAACTCCGCCGACGACCCGGCCAACTGCTCCTTTACGCTGATGTCGGTGGTGCGTCAGGGCGATCTGGTGGTCACGATCGGGACGAACGGGCGCAGTCCGGCGCTGGCCACGTTCTTGCGGGCTCACGTCGGCACCGAGATGGGCCCGGAGTACGAACGCCTCTTGGAGCTGCTCTCCGAGGCTCGGGAAGCGATTCGCTCCTCCGGGCGTTCCAGTGAAGACGCCGATTGGCGACAAGCGTTCGATTCCGGCATCCTCGACCTGGTTCGTGAAGGCCGTGAGGAAGAAGCAAGGGAGCTGCTCCGCTCGTGTCTGTGATCGTCGTGGGACTGAACCACCGCACTGCGCCGGTCGAGCTGCGCGAACGCGTCGCGGTGCCGTCGTCGCGCATGGTGAAGGCGCTGCACGATCTGTCGGGGCGTGAGCATCTCGCAGAAGTGGTCTTGCTCTCCACGTGCAACCGCACTGAGATCTACGCCCGGTCCACCAAGTTCCATTCGGCGGTCTCGGACGTGCTCGAGTTCCTCTCGGAGCAGGGCAGCGCGCCCCCCGAAGACTTTTCCGAGCACCTCTATACGTACTACGACGACAGCGCCGTGAGTCACCTCTTCGGCGTGGCCGCCGGGTTGGACTCGATGATCCTCGGCGAGGACGAGATTCTCGGCCAAGTACGAGGTGCCTGGCAGCTCGCCGAGTCCGAGGGCGCGTCGGGCCAAGCGATGGCCCGCGTCTTTCGGCACGCGATCGAACTCGGCAAGCGCGTCCGGACCGACACCGCGATCGGTCGGCGCGCATTGTCCGTGTCCTCGGCCGCAGTGGCGCTCGCGGAACGCACGATGTTCTCGCTGCGCGGTCGATCGGTCCTGATCCTCGGTGCCGGTGACGTTGCCGAAGGGCTCGGGCGCGCGCTCATCGCCGCCGGCGTCGGCGAGGTCGTGGTGGCGAACCGCACCCACGCGCGGGCCGTCGCGCTCGCAGAACGACTGGGCGGCCGCGCCGTACCGCTCGGTGACCTGCAGGACGTACTCACCAGTGTGGACGTGCTCCTCACCGCGACCGATTCCACCGAAGTCCATGTCGAGCGCGCCGATGTCGAGGCCGTGATGGAACGCCGGGGCGGTGTTCCGCTGCTCATCGTGGACGTCGCGGTTCCGCGTGACGTCGACCCTGGCGCCGCGCAGATTCCGGGCGTGACCCTCCACGACGTCGATGACCTCCACCAGCTGACCGAAGCCGCGATGGACGAGCGCCGGCGCGAGGTGGACACCGTGCGCGAGATCATCGGCGAAGAGCTCGAACGGTTCCAGACGGATCGGGCCGCGCGCGAAGTCGCACCGCTCGTCACCAGCCTGCGTGATCGCGCCGAGGCGGTCCGTCAATCCGAGCTCCTACGGTTCCGCACCAGGCTCGGAGCGTTGGACGAGGAGACCCGCAACGCCGTGGATGCGCTCACGCACGGGATCATCAACAAGCTGCTGCACGAGCCGACGGTCCGATTGAAGGAAGCTGCCGGGACGGCGCGCGGCGAGTTGTACTCGGACGCGTTGTCGTCGCTCTTCGACATTCGCGAACCCGAGGAATGAACGGTTTCGTTCGCATTGCCACGCGTGGGAGTGCACTCGCGCGTTGGCAAGCCGAGCGAGTCGCCGACCGGCTCGGTGGCGCGGCCGAGCTCGTCGTGGTGAGCACCCAAGGTGATCGCGATCGGGTGAGTGCGATTCACGAAATCGGTGGCACCGGCGTGTTCGTGAAAGAAGTGCAGGACGCGGTGTTGCGCGGTGACGCGGACATCGCGGTGCACTCGGCCAAGGATCTCCCGGCGATCACTGCCGACGGTCTGGTGATCGCCGCCGTCCCCGAGCGCGCCGACGTTCGAGATGCGCTGATCGGCGCTCGGCTCGCCGCGATTCCCGAGGGCGGCACCATCGGCACCGGTGCGGTGCGACGCCGGGCGCAGTTGGCCGCGGTCCGACCCGATCTGCAGTTCGGTGAACTCCGCGGCAACGTTGGCACGCGGGTCCAGCGCGCCGTCGATTTCGATGCGGTGGTCGTCGCACTGGCACCGTTGGAACGACTCGGGCTGACCGAGCACATCGCCGAGATCCTGGAAGTGGATGTGATGTTGCCGATGATTGGACAAGGTGCACTCGCGGTCGAGTGCCGGATCGATGACGAAGCCGCATTGGAAGTGTTGGCCGGTATCGACGACAGCGACGCCCGCGCCGCGCTCACCGCCGAGCGAGCCTTCTTGCGCGAGTTGGGTGGCGGTTGCACCATGCCATGCGCGGCGTACGCCACGGTCGACGCGGCGGGGGTGCATCTCGAGGCGCTGCTCGCGTCGCTCGATGGCACCACGATGCTCCGTGCGAACAGCTCCGACACCGACCCCGATCGCCTGGGCACCCTCGTCGCCCGCATGATCCTCGACGAGCGCGGCGGACGCGCCCTCATCGACGCCGGAGCCACCTCATGACCGTGTACTTGGTCGGTGCCGGGCGTCGTGATCGCGGGTGGCCCGTCACCGCTGGCGCAGGAGCAGACCGATGACCGTGTACTTGGTCGGTGCCGGGCCGGGTGACCCGGGGTTGTTGACGAGGCGGGGCGCGGAGTTGTTGGAGCGCGCCGAGGTCGTGGTGTACGACCGGCTCGCGCACCCGTCGCTCCTCGACCTCGCACCGGTGTCGGCCACGAGGATCGACGTCGGCAAGGCGCCCGGGCGCGTCGCCATGGACCAAGACGGCATCAACGCCACCCTGGTGGAGCACGGCGCCGCGGGTCGCACGGTCGTGCGCCTCAAAGGTGGGGACCCGTTCGTGTTCGGGCGCGGCGGCGAGGAAGCCGAAGTGCTGATGGCCGCCGGTATCCGCTTCGAAGTCGTGCCCGGGATCACGAGCGCGATCGCGGCGCCGGCGTACGCCGGGATCCCCGTGACCCATCGCGGTCTGTCCACGCACTTCACCGTCGTCACCGGACACGAAGATCCCGCCAAAGGCACGACGGACACGGATTGGGCGGCGCTCGCCCGCGCCGGTGGCACCCTCGTGATCCTGATGGGTGCCGGGCGACTCGACGCCATCGTGGAGTTGTTGATGGAACACGGCCGCAGCCCGGACACGCCGGTGGCCGCGGTGCGCTGGGGAACGCGTGCCGAGCAGGCGACGACGCGCGCCACGCTGTCCACCATCACCGCACTCGGTGTCGCCTCTCCGAGTGCCATCGTCGTCGGTGCGGTCGCCGGTCTGGACCTGGCGTGGTTCGAGTCGAGGCCACTCTTCGGGCGCACCGTCATCGTCACGCGCGCGCGTGAACAGTCGAGCAGTCTGGCGGCGCGGCTCGAAGAGTTGGGTGCCGAGATCGTCGAGCTGCCCACGATCGAGATCGAGCCGTTGGACTTCGATCTGCCGGCTCTGTCTGCCGCGGCGTGGATCGTCTTCACGTCCGTCAATGCCGTCGACGGGTTCTTCACGCGCGGCATCGCGCCACTCGGTCTCGACGCTCGCGTGCTGGCAGGGTCGCAGGTCGCCGCCATCGGACCCGGCACGGCCGAGGCATTGCGTAGGTTCGGAATCCGCCCGGACCTGGTCCCCGAACGGTCCGTCGCCGAATCGTTGCTCGAAGCCTTCCCGCCCGCGCTCATCGACGAGCGCGTGCTGCTTCCGCGTGCCGAGACCGCACGCGATGTACTCCCCGAAGGCTTGGAGCGGCTCGGGTACGCAGTGGACATCCTTCCCGTGTACCGAACGGTCACGGCCGTCCCGGATCCGGCCGATCTGGACCGGCTGCGATCGGGGGGCATTGACGCGATCACGTTCACCTCGGCGTCCACCGTCGAGAACTTCTGCGACCTGGTCGGCGATCTCCCGACTCCGGCGCCCACCGTGGTCTCGATCGGTCCGATCACCAGCGAGGCGATCGTCCGGCGCGGGTTGCGGGTGGATGCCGAGGCGGATCCCCACACGATCGACGGGCTAGTCCTGGCCGTCCTCGGAGCCCTGGCCCCAGAACGCGATCTTCTAGCCTGATCCCGTGAGCTTCCCCGAGATTCGATCGCGGCGGCTCCGCCGCACCCCCGCGCTACGGCGCCTGGCCGCGCAGACCCGGCTTCACGTCGATGATCTTGTCGCCCCGCTGTTTGTCAAGGAAGGGATTCGCGATCCCGAGCCGGTTGCCTCGATGCCGGGCGTCATGCAGCACACGCAGGCGAGCCTGCGTGCGGAAGTTGCCGCCCTCGCCGAGCTCGGCGTCCCCGGTGTGATCCTGTTCGGGATTCCTGAGCACAAAGACGCAGTGGGCAGTGCTGCCGATGCCGCCGACGGTGTGGTGCAGGTCGCGATCCGGAACCTGCGTGACGATGTGGGCGATGGCCTGGTGCTGATGACCGACGCGTGTCTCGACGAATACACCGACCATGGTCACTGCGGCCTGGTGCGCGACGACGGTGAGATCGACAACGACGCCACCCTGGACCGCTACGCGTCCATTGCGGTCGCGCAAGCGGATGCGGGCGTGGACGTCGTTGCGCCGAGCGGGATGATGGACGGTCAGGTCGGCGCGATCCGGCGGGCGCTCGACGCCGCGGCGCATGCCGACACCGCGATCCTCGCGTACTCCGCCAAGTACGCATCGGCCCTCTATGGACCGTTCCGTGACGCGGCCGAATGCACACCGCAGTTCGGTGATCGGCGCGGGTATCAGATGCAGCCCGGCAACGCGCGCGAGGCACTCGACGAGACCGCGCTCGATGTCGGCGAGGGTGCCGACATGATCATGGTGAAGCCTGCGCTCGCGTATCTGGATGTGATCGCGGCGTTGCGGAGTTCGTTCGACCTCCCGCTCGCGGCGTATCACGTGAGCGGCGAGTACGCGATGGTGAAGGCGGCGGCCGCGAACGGCTGGATCGACGGCGACGCCGTCGCCCTGGAACACCTGCTCGCGATTCGGCGCGCCGGTGCGGATTTCATCCTCACCTATTTCGCACGTGAGATCGCCGAGTTGATGAACGCGTGAGGCACGCGGTCCTCACGCACCGGGCGTGAACCACCGAGAAGGAGTCACATGACCGACGACGCATTGCTGGCGCGCGCGAATGCTCGCATCCCCGGTGGGGTGAACTCACCAGTCCGGGCGTTCAACGCGGTCGGTGGAGCCCCCTTCTTCGTGGCGTCGGCGAAAGGCGCCGAGCTCGTGGACACCGAGGGTCGTCGGTACGTGGACTACGTGCAGTCGTGGGGCGCGTCCATTCTCGGCCACGCCGACCCGCTGATCGTCGACGCAGTGCAGCGCGCCGCAGCGGACGGCACGTCCTTCGGGGCCCCGACGCGCGCAGAGGTCGAGTTGGCCGAAGCGATCTGCGATCGGGTGCCAAGTGTCGAGAAGGTGCGGCTGGTCTCGAGCGGGACCGAGGCCGCGATGACCGCCGTACGGCTGGCTCGCGGCGCGACGGGCCGGGCCAAGATCCTCAAGTTCGCCGGCTGTTATCACGGCCATCTGGATGCGCTCCTCGTGGCCGCGGGCAGTGGTCTTGCCACCCTCGGTATCCCGGGGAGCGCCGGGGTCACCCCCGGCGCCGTGGCGGACACGGTGGTGGTGCCGTACAACGACATCCCCGCCGTCGACGCCGCGGTCATGGAGCACGACATCGCCGCGGTGTTGGTCGAGCCGATTGCCGCCAACATGGGTCTGGTCCTGCCGGCGACCGGATTCCTCGACTACCTCCGCAACCGCTGCACCGGCGCAGGCGCGCTCCTCGTGTTCGACGAGGTGATCACCGGCTTCCGGGTTGCGGTCGGTGGGGCCCAGGAACGGTTCGGGATCACGCCGGATCTTTCGATCTTCGGCAAGGTCGTCGGCGGTGGGTTACCGCTCGCCGCGATCGGTGGTTCGGCGGCCGTGATGGATCACCTCGCCCCCCTCGGGCCCGTTTACCAAGCCGGCACCTTGTCCGGGAATCCCCTGGCGACGGCGGCCGGACTGGCCGCGCTCGCGCAGCTCGACGTCGGCGCGTACGAGCGGCTCGAAGCGAAATCGGCTCGGCTCGTGGTGGGGTTGCTCGGTGCGTTCACCGCTGCCGGTGTGGCCGCGCAGGTCACCCAGGCCGGAACGTTGGCGGGTCTGTTCTTCGCGCTGGAACCGGTGACGAACTACGCGGCCTCCCAGGGTGCCGACCACGAGCGGTACGCCCGGTTCTTCCACGGGATGCTCGATCGCGGTGTGTACTTCGCCCCGAGCGGTTACGAGACGACGTTCGTCTCACTGGCGCACACCGACGAGATCATCGACGACACGATCGCCATCGCCACCGAAGTCGCCACCACCCTCTGACCCGACTTCAGGGTTTGGCTGTCGTGACGCCCGACGGCATTCGGGCGCTGAAGAGCGTGGCTGGAGCACATCGCTCGCGGGCCGGAGCCGGAGTCTTGGACCGTCTGGTCGGCTCGACCTTCAGGTCGGCCCGGGTGCTTCAGAGTGTGACGGTGCTTCAGGGTTTGGAAGAGTCCTCGCTGTTGCTGCGACGTTCGCGGACGCGGTCCATGTAGAAGAGCGCGGCGATGAACAGCAGGAAGAAGAAGGCGAGGAGTACGAACGCGAGGCCACCCTGGCCGTGCTCGCCCCCGGCGTCGACGACCTGGCATCGGGACGATTCGCCAAAACGCGCAAGGAGCAGCACCTTCGCGCCCAACTTGTACGGCGACTCCGCGTCGAAGGGGGCATGAACCGTGATGACGGATTTGTTTTTCGTCGGCAGTTCC
>JANLTQ010000446.1:0-3182 GCA_031363005.1 Acidimicrobiia bacterium
ATCCTGGTGGTGGACAACGCATCCAGCGACGGTTCGCCCGCGTATCTGAAGCGGGCGCCGGTCCGGTGGATCCGCACTCCCGTGAATCTCGGCCATGGTCCGGCGATGGACCTCGCAACCCGGCTCGTCCGCACCGAATACTTCGTCACGCTCGATGTCGACGCGTTTCCGGTGTCGCCCGATTGGCTCGACGTCCTCCGCAGCCATCTGGAGGCAGGGAATGAAGTGGTTGGGGGGCGCCTGTATCGGGGGTACGCCCATCCGAGCATGATGGCAATGCGGACGCAGCGGTTTCGCGACCGAAACCACACGTTCATCCGGTCCGCGTGGCGGACGAGCGAAGATTTCGTCCACGGTGAGTCGTGGGACGTCGGCGAGTTGATCTCACGTCGTGAGGAACCCAACGTTTCGCTCATCGAGGCGTCCGAAGTCCGGGGGCCGGGCGGGATCGGCACCGTGTACGGCGGGATCGTCTACCACAACGGTGTGTCAGCCCACGGCCGCGCCGAGAACCGACTCGAGGGCCGCCTCGCATGGAAAGAGGCACGGGCACGCTTCCTCGAACCGGATTCGTAGCCCGCTCGCCCGCCAGCGAGGAGAAACTCGACGGCTACTCTGGCGCCCGTGGCGAAGGTGCTGATCGTCGGGCTCCCGCGATCCGGCACCAGCTGGGTGGGGAACGCCCTCGGGCGTGCGCCCGACACGGTCTACGTCCACGAACCCGATGGCGATCACGACCCGTTTGCATTCCGCGCTCGCCGCGGGAGCTTCATCACGCCGGTGCTCGTGCCGGGGAACTCAGCGCCCGAACTCGAGCGCCTGTGGCACGGCGCGTTTGCCGGAGGCGCGCGGCCGACGACGCTGCGCAGTCGCCTGGCGTGGCGGCAATACCGGGCATCGCCGGTCGATCAGCGCTGGAACGCCTGGTTGGAAGGTCGGGTCTCGCCGGGCCTGAAGGTGATCTCGGCGCTCGCAGTCCCGCGTGAGGCGACGACGGGGAACCGACACGTTGTGGCGAAGTCGGTACGCGCCGAGTGGAACGTCGAATGGATTGCCGATCGCTTCGCACCGAACGTCGTGATTGTTGACCGCCACCCTCTCAATGTGCTGGCGAGTTGGAGCGAACTCGGTTTCGGGACCGACGCGCGTGCGCTCGTACCGCTGGGTGAGTTGGCGAGCGAACGGTGGGGCGTTGCTGGGGTCAGCACCGAGGCTCCGCTCATCGAACGGCAAGCGTTTGTGTATGGAGTGGGTGCGATGGTCTTGCACGAAGCCGTCGGACGCAACCCGCACTGGCACCGGGTCCGGCACGAGGAGCTGTGCGTGGACCCCGCAACGTCGGTGCGGGAGCTGATCACTGCCGTCGGGCTGGATTGGGGGCCTGTGACCGAGCAGTTCCTCGCTGAGTCCGATCGCGAGGGCGTGAGCTATCGCACGCATCGTAAAGCCGAGGAACAGCCCGAGCGTTGGCGGAAGCGCCTGACCAACGAACAGGTCGACGTCATTCGGACGACGCTGGCACGGTTCCCAGCACCGCTTATTCCATCGTGATCGGACGAGTCGCGATCGTCGCAGCGTGCTTCTGCATCAGTCCGCCGACGAGCGACTCGAACCGATCCAGAATGCGGTCGGGTGTGACCTCGTCGCGGTTCGCGTGCTCCCGCGCGGCGCGCACGAGCGCGGCGTAGTTATCGTCGTCGTCCCAGATTGCGCCGAGCGCCCGCACCCACGAGTCGGCGGATGCATCGTTCGGCACCAGTGCGCCTCCGGCGCCCACAGCTTCGACCAGCCCCGGAAACTCAGTAGCGAGCACCGGAATGCCGTTGGCCTGCGCTTCGAGGACCACGCGTGGCCGGTTGTCCACCCGATGGGGCACCAGCAAGAGGCGCGCGTCGCGATAGAGCTCGGCCGGACACATGGTGTACGGCAGCACCGTCACGTTCGGATGTTCGGTGAGACGGCGATTCACGGCTTCGAGCTCGGCCGCGCTCATCATGTTCGATTCCCGGAGCACGAACGGAATGTCGGGGCGCGCCCGCGCGAGGTCCCACACGCGATCGCCGCCGAGCATCTCGATGGGATTCACGAGCACGACGCTCGTGCGAGTCGTCTCGGTGCGCGACCGATCCAACTCGACGATCGATGGCACCACCGTGCATTCGTAGCCGGCGGCACGAGCCTCCAGCGCCAGACTCTCGGCGTTCGCAAGCAGCAGATCTGGCGGTGCGCCACTCACGGTCAGGTGCCCTTTGGCTGACGCCTCGCGCAGGTACAGCACGCTCGGAATTTTCGCGGCATGGAGCTGAGCGCGAAGGCGCCGCCACGACACGCGGTCGATGCTCGCGGCTACCACCACATCGGGCTCGAATCGCCGCCGGAGCGAGCGAAACCCATTCTCCGGGACCGCGCACACCCACGTGGGATGGTCCGGGGTATCGAGCCGACGAATCCGCCGACCCACCGGCCGCTGTAGCGCCAACAGCGCTGGGCGGAGCGGACTGTGCCGCAGCTTCGTGGAGAGGTCGACCTGCTGGTCGTACAGCGGTCGGGCGAATCGGCTCTCCACCGTCGCCGCGAGGATCTCCACTTCGTGGCCGCGTTCGGCGAGCCGACGGGCGAGCTGGCGCTGGCTGACGCTCGATCCGCCCCGGGTGATGTTCGAGACGAACAGGAACTTCAATGGCATCGGGGCATCCAGGGACAGCTTCGGCGGGTATCGTGAGTGCCCTCGCAACAGAGGTTGGGCGTGTGAAATCGGATCCTACATATGACCTCGCGTTCGAGACCGTGGGCAACGCGACGCTGATCGCGCACGACCAAGTCCCGATCCTCGCGACCGATCCGTGGCTCTTCGGACCCGCGTATTTCGGGAGTTGGATCCTCTCGCACGAGATCCCCGAGGAGCAGCTGCAGTCCATCTCGGCGTGTCGGTACATCTGGGTGTCACACGGCCATCCTGACCACCTGAGCATGCCGTCGCTCGAGACGTTGCGAGACAAGACGATCCTCCTACCTGATCACGTCGGAGGACGTATTCGTGACGCACTCGTCGCCGACGGCTTCCGCGTGCACGTCCTCCCGGATCGTCAGTGGGTACCGCTGAGCCCGCGCATTCGGGTGCTGTCGATCGCCGACGCCTATCAAGACGCCGTGCTCCTCGTAGATCTCGATGGCACCCTGGT
>JANLTQ010000494.1:0-2160 GCA_031363005.1 Acidimicrobiia bacterium
ATTTCCCGGCGCCGCGTTGCCGTTCGTGTCGATGCGGAGCACCTTCCCGCCACCCGATTGCAGATCCTGGGGCACTGTCCCGACGGCCGAATCGCCGGTCCCGACCCAGAGGAATCCGTCGTTGCCAAAACGCGGCCGACAGCCCGAGTGACGGCCGAGCTGGCCGCTCGGGTTGATGGGCAGACCGGTGATCAGATCTGTCCGGCTCGAGAGCCCCGACCAATCCGGATTGACCGTGAACCGCGCCAGCCGCACGTCGTCACCCCCGCCGGTCGCGTGCGCCGCGAAACACACATAGATCCTGCGGTTGTTCGTGAAGTTCGGATCGATCGCCAACCCCATCGCGCCGGCCTCGGAGGCGACCAACAGGTCGTCGGGACGGAGCAGAAGGTGGGCCCCCGTTCCATCGGTACGGACCGCCGAGATGCCGTTCGGTCGTTCGGTGTACACAACCCACCCATCCGGGCTGAACCCGAGATCCCACGGATTCACCAGCCCCGATTGGAACACCGACACGTTGAGCTGCGGCGACCCGTTGCCGAGCGCGAACGGGTGCAATCCACCGAGTCCGTCGAGCACAAACCCGCCGGTCCGATCGGGCAACAGCGCGAGACCACGGGCGATGTCCCACCCCGGCCACGAAGGAAGCGGACCCCGGGGGACCACGCTCGGAATGCCGACGTGATGCACCGCGCCGTACCCGTCGAGGACGAACCCGCCGCTGTCGTCCGACAGCACAGAGACGTCGGACGCGATCGGCGTCGGGAGAATGCTGGTGAACGCGAGCCGCGGTGGACGAGCCGAGGACCCGAAGCCGATTCGGCTCAATCCGCCGGTCCGACTGACCACGTACGCCCCCGTCAAATCGGACGTCAGCGTGAGCCCGCGCGCCCAGTCCACCCCGGGGTGGTACGGCGCCGGCGCCGCCGGGTTGACCGCGGGCGCGCCGCCGAAGGGGTGCACACCCCCGAACGCGTCCAAGACGTATCCACTGGTCGCGCTGCGCAACGCAACGCCACGAGCGACGTCCCATCCGGGCCAGGAGGGCCCGTCGCTGGGTTTCGGCGCGGCCGGGTTGCCGTTGAGCCCGAAACCGTGGAGCGCGCCGAACCCGTCGAGGACGAAACCGCTGTTGCCGTTCGGCGCAATGGCGACGCCCCGCGCGATGTCCCAGTTGGGCCAGTACGGCAGCCCGCTCGGCACGGCCGGTGGTGCCGCACCCGCGGTCGGCGTCGGTACCGCGCTCATCCCCGCAAGACCGAGGGCAACCATCGAGAGCAGGGCAAGAATCCGACGCATTCCGCAATGCTTGCCGATTGAAACCCGACCGCCTTGGCTCTGGAGGCGAGAATCTCGTCCATGACGCGTGGTCTTCGGCTCACCGACGGGATCGTCGAACTGCGACCGCCCCGCCGTACCGACGCCCGTCCGTTGTACGAAGCCGTGACCGCGTCGCTCACCGAACTCGTTCCATGGATGGCGTGGGCTCACGCCGGCTATCGGGAGGTCGAGGCGGCGGAATGGGTACGGCGCTCCGGACGAGCCTTCGCCGACGGATTGGAGTTCGCATTCGTGGTGCGGTCGGTCGAGACCGGAGAACTGCTGGGATCCGCAGGTCTGAACACCATCGACCGGCTCAACCGGTGGGCGAACCTCGGGTACTGGATTCGCAGCGATCGCACCGGGCTTGGGTACGCAACTCGCGCCACCCGTCTGGTGAGTGCCTTCGGGATCAGCGAGGTTGAACTCGGCCGGATCGAGATCCTGGCCGCGGTCGACAATCTCGCCAGCCAGGCCGTCGCCGAGCGCTCGGGAGCGTTGCGGGAGGGCGTACTTCGCCGCCGCCTCCGGGTCGGCAGTGACGTCCAGGACGCCGTGGTGTTCTCGCTCGTCCCCTAGTCAAAACTCCTGGTCAGTGACCCGTCACCGTCCCTGAGCTATTCGAATCATCCCTTTTAGAAAAGTTTCTCCGGTCCGTCGGATTAGATAGGCTTTCGTCCGCTTCCTCACCTTCGGGCGGGACTGGGATGAAAACCACCGAACTCTTGGCCGTTGCTTCGGCCGATCTGACGCTTTCTCCTCATGTGGTTGCGTCGCGCCCACCGGCGGTGACCTGATGGCGATGAAGCGTCGCAGCGCGCCGACGGCCGTCGGCGTCCG
>JANLTQ010000500.1:0-1971 GCA_031363005.1 Acidimicrobiia bacterium
GCCGCAGCGACGGCCTTATCGATGTCCGCCGGCGATGCGTCCGGCACCTGGCCGATGACTTGTTCCGTGTGGGGCGACACGACGTCGATGACGGCGGTGCTCTCCGGCTTCACGTACTCGTTGCCGATGAAGAGCGTGTCGAAGATCTGCACGGTGGTCTCCCGTTCTTGCGGTCTGAGGCGGTGGGCAGGGTATCGGGTCCCGGACCCAGGTCGGGACGCAGGTCATCCACCGACGGCGTCGGGGCTCGCCGTCCGTACACTTCGATGATGGCGAGCCCGGCCGGCGATTCCCTCGAAACCGCGCTCGACGAGTTGTACGGCTCCGATCCGGCCGGCTTCGTTGCCATCCGGAAGCAGATCGCCGCCCGATTGCGCGGCGCGGGCGAGCGAGACGCGGCCACGGCCGTCCTGGCCGCTCGCCGACCGACCGCCGCGGCCGCCGCCCTGAACCAACTCGCCCGTGAGCAGCCCGAGATGATCACGGCTCTCCTCGAGCGCAGTGCGGATCTCCGGGATTCCTTTCGCGTATCGCGTGAGGAAGTGCGCGCGGCAACCGCGGCCCACCGAGACGCGCTCCGCACGGTGACCGACGCGGGCCTGGCCGTGCTCGGAGGCCGCAGCGACTCGGCCCGCAGCCAAATCCAATCCACATTGCATGCGGCCGGCGTCGACACTGAGGTAGCTCGGTTGCTCCGCGCGGGTCGACTCGAAAAGGAGATGACCGGACCGAGCGGCTTCGGCGAGACCGAGATGCCGGCGCCGAGCGACGACGGCACACCCTCGACCCCGACTAGACGCCATCTCCGACTCGCCCCGGCACCGACGTCGAACCGCCCGGCGCCCAAGCCCCCGCCTTCGGCGACGAACACGACCGCCGACGAACACCAACGCGTCGAGTCCGAGCGGCTGGCGCGCGAAGCCGCCGAGCGTGAACGTGAGGAACGCGAACGCGTCGAGGCGGCAGCACGGGAGGCACACCGCGCCGAAGAACACCGAGCTCAGCTGCGCGCCGCGCTCGAAGCCGCCGAGACCGAAGCCACCGATGCCGTCGCCGAGATGGAAGCAGCACGTCGGATCGAGCGTGATCTCGAAGCCCAACTCCAGGGCGCGCAGGGTCGCCGGGCACGCGCCGAGGCGCGGGACCAGGAGGCTCGCGCCGCCGTCGCCGAGGTCCAGGCCGCCCTCCATCTCGAGACGGCCATCGACATCCCGGACGGCTGAACGAGCATTTGTCGCCTCACACCGCTCACAGGGGGCGCAAACGACAATCACTTCGGGATTCAGCGGGCGTTTGTCGCCTCACACCGCTCACAAGCGGCGCAAACGACAATCGTCGAGACAGGGCAAGATGTCGGGTGACCGCTGCGGCTCCGACAACCCGAAGGACAGGCAATGGGACACGACCTGGTGATCAAGGGCGGCACGATCGTCGACGGCACGGGCGCCGACCGGTTCTCCGGTGACGTCGGAATCGACGGCGGGCTCATCACCGCCGTCGGCGGCTCACTCGAGGGCGATCGCATCATCGACGCGACCGGCGCGGTCGTGACCCCGGGCTGGGTCGATGTGCACACTCACTACGACGGTCAAGCCACGTGGGACGACCAACTCGACCCGTCCTTCAGCAACGGCGTGACCACCCTGGTCATGGGCAACTGTGGTGTGGGCTTCGCGCCGTGTCCGGCCGGCGAGCAGGCGACGCTCATCGAACTCATGGAGGGCGTCGAGGACATCCCGGGCAGCGCGCTCAACGAGGGTGTCCCCTGGGGTGCATGGGAGACCTTCCCCGAATACCTGGACTTCCTCGGCGCGCGTCACTACGCGATGGACATTGCCGCGCAGGTCGCGCACGGATCGCTGCGCTTCCAGGTGATGCGCGACCGCGGCGTGAAGAACGAAGACGCATCAGCGGAGGACATCGCGGCCATGCGCGCGCTCCTCGCCGAGTCGATCGAGGCGGGCGCAGTCG
>JANLTQ010000513.1:0-2293 GCA_031363005.1 Acidimicrobiia bacterium
CCGCATCGGCGCCGCGCTGCAACACGCAGTCGGTGAACCCACCGGTGGACGCACCGGCATCCAGGACCCTTCGACCCGCGACCTCAATCGACCAGCACGTCAGCGCGGCGTCGAGCTTCTCGCCGCCGCGCGACACGAATCGGGCCGGAGTGCCGGCCACCGCGACGGGCTCGTCGGGTGCGACCTGTCGGGCTGCGGTCGTCGCGGGCGCGCCACCGACGGTCACCAGACCGGCACCGATAGCCTCGACCGCACGCGCGCGACTCGGAACGAGTCCGCGCCGGACCAGCTCCGCGTCGAGCCGCCGACGCAAGGGCCGGTTACGACACCCGCGCCGCGGGTGCCGTCTGCTTGGCGGTCGTCTTCTTCGCCGCGGTCTTCTTGGCGACGGTCTTCTTCACCGCGGCCTTCTTGACGACCGTCTTCTTGGCGACGGTCTTCTTGGCCGGAGTCTTCTTCGCCGCGGTCTTCTTCGCCGCAGCCTTCTTGACGACCGCCTTCTTGGCGGGGGTCTTCTTTACCGCGGTCTTCTTGGCGGGAGCCGTCTGCTTCGCAGCCGTCACCTTCGTCCCACCCGAAAAGACCCGGGCCAGCTTGGCCTCGAGCCGAGCGAGATCTTCTTTGGTCGCGATGCCGAGCGTCTTCACCTGACGGCCGATCTCTTGCCGCACGACTTCGACGATGGAGTCACTGCGCCGCCGGCTCTCTTCGACGAGGTCGTCGACGAAGCCCTGGACCTGGCTCTGCGCGAGCTGACCCTGGGAGACGAGCTCCTTGGCCCGGGTCCGGGCCTGGGTTTGGGTGATGGCGACGAACTCGACGCCGGCGCTCAGATACTTGGCCCAATCGGGGGTTTGCGGCATGCCAGTACTCCTGGAAAAAGGGTTCCACACGGTAGCTCCCCGGATCGATCAGCCGGCGTACCGAACCAGCTCGTCGACCAAGCTCGCCAGGTCCTCACCGACCCACTCCGGCGCGGGATCGGTGGGGACCGGTTCGCTCGGATCGTGACCACCGATCCCGGAGAGCACCATCGCGTATGGCCACTCGAGCCGCGCGGCCAAGACGCCGTCGGTCGACGGCCGATCCCCCACCATCACGCCGCTGGTCCCGAGGCGGGCGCGCACCAACGCAACCGTGGCGCGCTCCGGTTTCCCTGCGACGTCGGGCGCCACCCCCGAGGCCGTCACGACGGCGGCGACGATCGATCCCGCACCGGGTAGGACCCGATCGGCACCGGGATAGGTCGCATCGAGATTGGTAGCGACGAAACGAGCGCCGCGCCGAATGGCGTCCGAGGCGCGGTCGAGCCGGTCGAAGTCGAAGTCGCGGTGGAATCCGACCACCACCGCGGCGACCTCACCACGATCGGGTCCACCGGCGTCCACGGCCTCATACCCCGCCAACTCGAGCGCCTCCACGACTCCGGGACCGGCACACGTCAGCACGCGCGCACCGGGTTCCAGATCCTCCCGAACGAGTTCGGCCGCGGCTTGGGCGCTGGAGAGGACATCGGGCGCGGTCGCGTCGACTCCGATGGAGCGCAGCTTCGAAACGACGTCGGCCACCCGAACGCTGGAGTTGTTGGTCAGGAATGCCACCCGACGACCGGCGGCACGCAGCACCCCGACTGCGTCCGCGGAGCCCGCAATCGCGATCTCACCCCGCCACAGGACACCGTCGAGATCGCACACGATCACCGGTCCCGCGTCCTGTTCGTCAGCGGTCGTCACCGTGCGAGTCCTTTCGATGGGAGCAGCCCGGGTACCCGACGCCCCGTGGCGGTCGTGACACAATCGCCCGACCGACCCGGAGGCCAAGACCGTGCCCGAGTTCCGCCCGTTTCGGGGCATCCGTTACCGCCGCGACGATCTCGACGCGGTGACTGCCCCACCCTATGACGTCATCGATCCGGATCAGCGCGACGCGCTCGCAGCGAAGTCCGAGCACAACTCGGTTCGGCTGATCCTGCCGGGCGAGGGCGACGGTTACGCACGCGCCGCCGAGTTGTTGCGCACGTGGGAAGCCGACGGCGTCCTCGCGCCGGATGACCAGCCGGCCTTCTACTCGTACCGCATGACGTTCGTGGACGACACCGGGCATCGCCGTAGCAGCGTCGGCGTCCTGGGTGGTCTCGTCACGCCCCGCGCGTCCGGTGAGGGCGACGTCCTCCCCCATGAACGCACCCTCCCGAAAGCCAAGAGCGACCGGCTCGCCCTGTTACGCGCGACGCGCGTGAACCTGGACCCGATCTGGGGCCTGACTCCGATCACCGGCCTGGCCGCCATCGCGG
>JANLTQ010000529.1:0-7470 GCA_031363005.1 Acidimicrobiia bacterium
CTGGCCGGTGTCGCGCACCGCTTCGAGGATCGGCGGGAGCCGGTCGGCCACGAGGTCCTGACCCATCCGGCTGATCAGCATCAACCGGCCGGGCCGCAGATCCGGGTTGAGGCGCTTGCAGAGCGCGACGACCTCGTCCGGCTCGATGCTCGGCCCCAGCTTGACGCCGATCGGGTTCTGCACGCCGGCGAGGAACTCCACGTGCGCGCCGTCGAGTTGGCGGGTGCGGTCGCCGATCCAGAGCAGGTGGGCCGAACAGTCGTACCAGTCGTCGGTGATCGAGTCCTGCCGGGTGAGCGCCTCCTCGTAGTCCAGGAGCAACGCTTCGTGAGACGTGTAGAAGTCGACCTCGTGCAACTTCCGTTCGGCGTTGAGGTCGATGCCACACGCAGCCATGAACCGCATGGCGCGCTCGATCTCACCGGCGAGGGTTTCGTACCGACGCCCTTCCAAACTCGCGGTCACGAAGTCCTGGTTCCATGAATGGACTTGCGCGAGGTCGGCGTAGCCGCCCTTGGTGAACGCTCGGAGCAGGTTGAGTGTCGATGCCGACTGGTGGTACCCCCGCAGGAGACGCTGTGGGTCGGGTCGGCGAGCTTCGGCCTCGAACGCGAAGTCGTTGACGATGTCACCGCGGAAGCTGGGGAGTTCGACGCCTTCTCGTGTTTCTGTGTCCGACGAGCGGGGCTTCGCGAACTGGCCCGCGATCCGCCCGATCTTCACGGTCGGCACGCCGGTCCCGTAGGTGAGCACGACGGACATCTGGAGGATGATTTTCAACTTGTCGCGGATGCTGTTGGCGGAGAAGGCGCTGAATGCCTCGGCGCAGTCGCCGGCCTGGAGCACAAACGCTTCGCCGTTCGCGGCGAGGGCGAGGGCGTCGGTCAGCGAGCGTGCTTCACCGGCGAAGACCAGCGGCGGGATTGTGCGGAGTTCGTCGGTGACGGCGCGCAGCGCGGCGTCGGGCCACGCCGGCTGTTGGGCGGCGGGGCGGCCACGCCAGGACGCGGGGCTCCATGGCAGTTCCGGCGCGGACTCGGACACGGTGGACATCTCAGAGGTACTGCCCGGGAGCGGGAATGCTGCTGTCACTGACCGGGCCACCGGGTGCACCCGGGCCGCCGGGGTCGGGCGCGCCGATCTCGAGCGCGTGGCGGCGACGCATTTCCTCGAACTGTTGCTGAGCCACGGCCTGCTGGGTGAACAGCGTGGCCTGGATGCCGTGGAACAGTCCTTCGAGCCAGCCGACCAGCTGCGCTTGGGCGATGCGAAGTTCTGACTCGCTCGGAGTTTCGGCCGAGAACGGCAGGACGACCTTGCTCAGCTCTTCTTGCAGCTCGGGAGACAGGATGCCGTGCAGTTCGCTGAGCGAGCGCTCGTGGATTTCTCGGAGCGCTCGCCGGCCGGCATCGTCGAGCGGGGCACGCCGCACTTCGTCGAGCATCGTTCGCACCATCGACGCGATGCGGATCAACTTCGTCGGCCGCAGGACTTGCTCGTCGGGTTCGCCGGGCGCACCGGTCTCGGATGTGGGCGTGGGCAGCCCACCCGGGAACGTCATGGGCGAGGTGAGGACCTCGGGTGCGGAGGGTTGCGGTTCCTGGCTGGACATCGAAGCAACGTTACCGGCCGGGTACCGGACCGAACGTAGTGAGTTACGGCGCGACCAGGTCCGGCGGCCGCCGGCCGACGACACCTTCGGTGCGGGGCCCCGGCACCCCGTGGAACTGGTAGGGCTCGGCCTCCCGCCCCGGCTGGCACACCCAACACTCACCGGTGCGTCCGGTGGTCACGATGGTGAGAACTGCGTCCGCGATCTGGGAGGCGGGCATGAGCGGGAAGTCGTTGGCGGCGAACATCGCCTTCGCTTCTTCGCTGAGAATGCTTGTGTCGGTCATCCCGGGGTTCACCGTGTTGGCGGTGATGTTCTTCGCCTTCAGTGGCGGCGCAATGGACCGGATGAAGCCGACGACGGCGTGCTTGCTCAGTCCGTACACCGGATCGAAGGGCACGGGCATGAGACCGGCGAGGGAACTCGTGGCCACGATCGCCCCGCCGCCCCGACGTTCCATCGCCCGGATCGCGGCCCGGGTCCCCCAGACCACACCGTCGACGTTCACCCGCATGATCCGGAGGTACTCGGCGTCGGTGAGTTCGAGCATGTCCGACACGCCGATCGCGATCCCCGCGTTCAGGTAGGCGATGTCCACCCCGCCGAGCTCGCGTTCACACGCGGTGAATGCAGCATCGACCTCGGCCGAGTCGCCGGCGTCGGCGTGGACGAAGAAGCCGCCGAGGGCATCCGCCACCGCGCGACCGTTCACGTCGTCGAAGTCGACCGCGCCGATCGTGGCTCCTTCGGCGGCGAGGCGCTCGGCCGTCGCCTTCCCGATGCCCGATCCTGCGCCGGTGATGACTGCGACCTTGCCGTCGAATACGCCCATGCACTGAACGTAGGCGCAACTCAGCGGCCGCCGCTATGTCCGCCCATTCAGGTGCTGTCCTGCGAATTCGGCGTTTCGAGTTAGCTATACAATTGTAGAGCTAACTCGAACATGCGAATTCGCGAGAAGGTGAGGTGGCAGCGGTGGTTCAGTACCGGCTGAGTGCGCGAAAGGTGAGCGGAGGACGTATCGCAAAGGTTGCGAGTGACCTGATGATGAGGGAAGGCGTTGACGCGGTGACGATGCGTTCCGTCGCGTCGGCCTGCGGCGTCACTCCCATGGCCATCTACAGCTACTACGACTCGAGCGCGGAGATGCGCCGTGCCGGCGTGGACTTTTCATTGCGAAGAGTGCGCACCCCACCATTCGAGGGTTCGGTGGTTTCGAGGCTCCAGCACTGGGGTCACGCAACCCGAAAAGTGCTTCGTCGGCGCCCCGATCTGGCTGCTATCTGTCTCACCGATTGGCCACAACTGCCCGAGGGATGTCGCGTCATGGAAGGTCTGCTCGTCGTCGCAGCGGAGCACACAGCAGAGAGCGCTGGTCAGGTCCAGATTGCGAACACCGTCTTCGTCTACGTCCTGACCCGAGTGATCGCCGAACGTGCCATGGTCGAACGGCGGACGCGACCCAACCTACCGGCGGTTGCAGCAACTCCGCGGAGGTTCGCCCGTCTCGTCGATGTCCAGTCCGAGTTCAAGCGGCTTGATGTAGATCGTGATTTCGCGACTGGTCTCGACGCATTGCTTGATGGACTTCTGAGGTGACCGAATGTCGGTGAGGGTGCGCCCCTGTGAGGAGCGCGATCTCGCGGCAACCGCCGACTTGTTCAACGAGCTGATCCCGACGACGACGGTGGCGTGGACCGATGTGCTCACCTCGGTCGAGGAACGTGCGGCGGCCCTCGCCGATCACCGGAACGACGGGTTCCCGGTCCTCGTCGCCGTGGATGACGAGGGCGCGGCGGAGACCGTGCTCGGTGTCGCTTCGTACGGAGCGTTTCGGAACCGGCGTCGGTTCGAGGGATACCGATTCAGCGTCGAGCACTCGATTCACATTCGCGGGGAACGACGAGGCGGAGGGATCGGCGCGACGTTGCTCGGCGCGTTGATGGACCACGCACGAAACGCCGGCGTGCACGTGATGGTGGGTGCGATCGACGGGGACAACGAAGACTCGTTGCGGTTCCACGAACGGATGGGCTTCACCGAAGTCGCGCGTATGCCCGAGACCGGGTTCAAGTTCGGACGCTGGCTCGATCTGGTGTTGGTGCAACGGATCCTGTGAGTGAACGGCCCGCCGCCACCCGCCGGACCGTCGCATCACATCTGGATGACGACCAGCCGTTCCTCGGTCATCTCTCGCACTGCGTAGTGCGGACCTTCCTTGGTGTTCCCGCTGTCCTTCACTCCGCCGTACGGCATCTGATCCGTGCGGAACGTCGGCATCTCGTTCACCATCACGCCCCCGAAATCGAGGGTGTGCGCCGCGGCCAATGCGGAGCTGAGATCGGTCGTGAAGATCGCGGCCTGCAGCCCGTACCGACTGTCGTTCGCCATCCGGAACGCGTCGTCCAGCTCGTGGTACCCCTGGAATCCGATGAGAGGACCGAAGACTTCCTGGGTGCAGACGTTCATGTCCGGGAGCACGCCTGTGAGCACTGTCGGCGCCAGGACTTCGGCGTTCACTGCGCCTCCGGTTGCGATCTTCGCTCCACCGGCCGTGGCTTCGTCGATCCAGCCGACGATGCGGTCGCGCTCGCCGGCGTTGATGAGGGCCGAGACATCGGTGGCGTCGTCCATTGGGTCGCCCACGACCAGGGACTCGACCTTGGCGACGACGCGGTCCACCAACTCGTCGCGGATCGAATCGTGCGCGTACACGCGCTGGACCGAGATGCACGTCTGACCCGAGTAGGCGAATCCGCCCGCCACGATCTTGGTTGCCGCGAGTTCGAGATCCGCATCCGGCTCGACGATGACCGGCGCGTTGTTTCCGAGCTCGAGGCCGACCTTCTTACGCGGCGCGCGTCCTTTGATGCCCCACCCGACCTCGGGGGAGCCCGTGAACGTGATGTAGGCGATGTCGTTGTGGTCCACGATCGCGTTGCCGACGCTGCCACCGCCGCCGACGACCACGTTCAGCCACCCCGGCGGGAGTCCGCATTCGTCGAGCAACACCTCGGCCAACAGCAACGCGGTGAGTGGTGTCTGGGACGCGGGCTTCAGGACGACGGGGCACCCGGCGGCAATGGCCGGAGCGACCTTGTGCGACACGAGGTTGAGCGGAAAGTTGAACGGACTGATGGCGCCGACGATCCCGATCGGAAGTCGAAGCGTGAACCCGAACTTGCCCATGCCGGCGTCGTTCGCATCCATGGCGATCGTCTCGCCGGTGAGCGTGCGCGCCTCGACGGCGGCGAACCGGAACGTGCCCACCGCACGGGCGGCCTCGACTCGGGCCGTCTTGATCGGCTTCGCCGCCTCTCCGGCGATCGAACGCGCGAACTCCTCGTTGCGCGCGGTGAGTCGCTCGGCGGCACGGTCGAGGATGGCGGCGCGCTCATGGGCCGGGAACGGTTCCCGACGGGCCGCGGCGGCCGCCGCGACGGCGGCATCGACGTCGCTCGGGGATCCGATGGCGACGGACCCGACCTCGGAACCGTCGAACGGAGATGTGATCGACGCGGTCTCTCCCGTCGTGACCAGGTCGGAACCAATGCGCAGCGGTCGTACGTCAGTCATGGACGAAAGACTAGGAGGGCGCACTCATTCGGTCACCAGCGTGTCGGTCACGAATCTGCCGTCGGGATCGAAGCGCGCATTGGCGAAGTCCGTCCGGAACTCGAGATCGAGTCCGGCTCCACCGGTGCGGTGCTTCTCGATGCTGAACACGACCCGCCCGTGGCGCGCGGTGCTCCGAACGCGATCGAGATCCGAGTGCGAGGCGCTGACGATCTCGGACTTGTCATTGAGCAAGATGGCGATGTCGGCTTCGTGGGCGATCGCGGGCGCGCCGTCGAGATGACGAAGGCGCAGGCGTCGAATCCCGAGCCCGGCCCTGCCGGCCGCAGCCAGGGCGAACACCGGGACGTTCGCGACCATCGCCAGTTCCTTGAGTGCGGCCGCCGACTCACCGGTGAGGGTGTCCGTGCCGACGATCGGGTTGGCGGTCAGCAGACTCTGAATCGAGTCGACGAAGAGCGCGGTGGGCCCGTCGCGATGACTCGCGACGATGTCGGCGAGTTCCACGATGCCCGTCGCGCGGCTCGACCCGGCGACGAAATGGAGTCGGGCTCCGTAGTCACCGAGCCGGTGCACGGCTTCGTCGCCAAGGGGATCCGCCGTGAGTGCATGAGTCGGGCGCGCGCCGAGAACGACTTCCTCGCCGAGCATCTGGACCCGACGCAATGTGGTGCGCTCGTCGACCCGGGCGAGGCTGGCCAGTTCGATGGCGAGCAGGCGACGCAAGAGCGCCATCGGAGAATGTTGGAAGTCCACGTAGACGACGGTTTGGCCACCCATGGCCATTTGTCGGGCCCACTGGAGCGCGGTCACGGATTTCCCGACGCCGGGGTGTCCACCGAGCACCACCAGGTCGTGAGGTTGCACACCGCCGCGCAGGGCGTCGTCGAGGGGCTGAAACCCGGTGGCGAATCGGGGTGTCTCGACATCGGGGCGTGCGTCGTCGAGTTCGGCGAGGAGGGCGGCGGCCGTCGCAACCGGTCCCGGCGGGAGTGGATGGGCGGTATCGGAATGGTTCACGACCACTGGAGCACACCCAGGGCAAGGACGACGACCACGGGTGCCGCGACCAGGAGTTCCACGAGGGAAACGCCGCGATGATCCGGTACGGCGGACGAGCGCGTGCGCGTGCGGGCGCTCATGTCGTGTTCCTCCCTGACGGTGCGTGGTTCGTAGGCGTCAGAGCAGGATCGAGCATTTCTGCCCGTTTGACATCCCCAAGATTCAGGAATATCGCCGAACGAGTCGGCGGTCAGCCGCCGAGGACCCACCCGGATCGACGCGCCATCGCCACCGCTGCGAGCTGGCTGTTCACGCCGAGCTTGGCGAGCAGTGCCTTGATGTGGGAGCGGACCGTGGCCACGGACACGAAGCTGTCCCGGGCGATGGTCTCGGCGTTCTTCCCGTCGATCAGGTCCTGGAGAACCTCGGACTCGCGCACGGTGAGTCGTTCGAACGGCGCGGTCCGGTCCGCTTCCTGGGACCGGTGGGCGCGCAGTCCCGACATCAACTGTTCCCGAGTCGCGAGGCTGAGGATCCCGCGTCCATCGAAGACATCGGCGATGTGTTCGATCAACCGGTCGAAGGGATCGCGTTTGCTGATCACGCCGACGGCGCCCGCTTCGACGCACTTCGCGAGCGTCACCGGGTCGGTCTCGCCGGTCAGCATCGCGACCCGGTATCCCAGCTCTCCGATGGGCTTGATCAGGTCCAGGCCGATACCGGCGTCGCCGAGATCGAAGTCCAGCAAGACGAGTGCGAGGTCGCGGTCTCGAAGCGCGTCGAGGACCGCGTCGGGGTGCAGGTCCTTCACGACCATCGCGGTGATGCCGCGGCCGGCGAGTGCGTACGCGAGTGACTGGGCCAACAGGCCGTGGTCTTCCACGATCGCGATCTGGGCCACATCGGTCGGTTGGGTGTCGCGGAGAACGGCAGCGTCGGTCATTGTGCTTCTCGCATGGGGATGAGTGGGGAAGGCTCGTGCGGGGTCACGGTGTGTCCTTCGGCGTGTGGAGGCACGATCCTGAGCGCGGGAGCGGCCGGAATCGACAAGACGAAGGCACAGCCTCCGCCCGGGCCGGTTTCGACCCAGAGATCGCCGTCTTGGCTTCTCACCAGGTTGCGGGCCACGGCCAGGCCCAACCCGTGGCCCGTGGTGGGTGCATCGGGGTCGACGCGGAACCCACGTTCGAAGATCAGATCCCAGTATTCGGGATCGACGCCCACGCCACCGTCTTCGACGCGAATCGAGATCTCGTCCAACTCGTGACGGGCCGTGACCT
>JANLTQ010000543.1:0-2796 GCA_031363005.1 Acidimicrobiia bacterium
TGGACGCCAAGGGCGTCAACCGCTTGTACGAAGGCCGGGTCCGTCGCCGCGATGTCCTCGTGCTGATCTTGGCGGCAGTGTTCACGATCGTCGTGATCGGTCTCGTTGCCCAACCGCTGCATACCTACGTCGACGGCATACTGCTGACCCTCGACGACCTCTGGTATTCGATCACCCACTGAAGGCCTGATGATCAACTTTCGCTACCACGTGGTCTCGATCCTCGCCGTGTTCCTCGCGCTCGCGATCGGCACGGTGATGGGAGCGTCGTTCGTCGGCCGCGGCGTGATCGATCGACTCAACGATCGCATCACCAGCGTGCGCAAGAACGCCGACGGCGTCAGAGCGGAGAAGGAAACCCTCCAGGGTCGAGTGGACAAACTCGAGACCTATCGCGACGAGACCGCGGCGTTCACGGTGGCACGGAGCCTGACGGGTCTGCGCGTGAACCTGGTGGCCGAACGCGGTGTCGACGGTGGTGTGGTCGATGCGCAGGCCACGCTGTTGCGGCAGGGTGCTGCCACCGTTCCCGGTGTGATCTGGCTCGAGGATGTGTGGAAGCTCGACTCGGCCGAATCGCTGGCGAGCCTGCGAACGGCCACCGGCCTGACGAGCAGGGATCGCAGCACCTTGCGGACGGCCGCGGCGCAGTTGCTCGGCAAGCGCCTCGGCGCAGCCCCGGCTGCACTGGCGCTTCCGGACCCGACGACTCCGGCTCCCACGACTCCGGCTCCGACGGAGGATCTCCTCACCAAGCTCGCCGCGGCGAAGTTCATCAGCCTGGCGGGCGTCGTCGGGAGCCCGACGCCGGTGGCCGCAGACTTCGTCGCGTCGGCGAGCCGAGTCTTGGAGCTCGGTGGACCCGGGCACGCAGTGCCCACCGACGTGATCCCGACCGTCGCCGCCGGAGTGTGGAGTGGCGGAACGCCGGCGGTCGTCGGTCAGGTCTTCACCGAGTCCGACGCCACACCTGAGCGCGGCAGTTGGGTCGACGCCATCGCGGACCAGGAGTCGATTCGCAACCACGTCAGCACCGTGGACGACGTCGAATCCCTCGAAGGCAGGGTGGGGGCGACGTTGGCCCTGGCCGAGCTCTCGCTCGGGACCGTCGGCAACTACGGAGTCGACCGCGAGCGGGCAGTGCCGGAGAAGTTGGGCACGGTTCCGAGCGCGAAGTAGTGGCACCGTTCACGACCACTCACCGGTAGGTCCGGCGGTGCTCCCCGGCTGAGGCCAGCGGGCCGGGCAGACTGGCGGCGTGACTGTGGTGGTGGCGTGGGTCGTCGGGTTTCTCGCCGTGCGATTCCTGGTGATGACGGGCCGGGAACTCGTGTACATCCCCGCATTGGCCCGGGAGAACTTTCGGGGTCGCACCGTGTACACGGGCGTGGGTCTGCTGCTCGTCCTGGCGGTGTTGGTGGTGGAGGCCGGTCGATCGGGGCTTGGTGCTATCGGTCTCGGCGACGCGCCCGGCGTCAATCCGGCGCGGCCGTTGGTGTTGTACGCGGCGCTCGGATTCGGGCTTCTGGGCTTCGTCGACGACATGCTCGGAGGCGACGACCGCGGCTTTCGGGGCCACATCGTGGCACTGGCACGCGGGCGACTCACGAGCGGAATGGTGAAGTTGCTCGGTGGGTGCGCGATTGCGGTGGTGCTCGCCGGCGAGGTGGGCTTCGTCACCTGGCAGCGCCTCTTCGCTGACGCGGTACTGATTGCACTCGCGGCGAACCTCGCGAATCTCCTCGACCGGCGTCCCGGCCGCGTTATCAAAGCGTCGCTCGTGGCCTACGCACCCTTGGCGTTGGTGGCGGGGACCGGTCCCATTGGACTGGCGATCGCGCCGCTCATGGGCGCCGCCCTGGCCATCCTGCCCGAGGATCTCCGAGAGTCGGTGATGCTCGGGGACACCGGCGCGAATGTCCTCGGCGGTGTGCTCGGTTTGGCGGTCGTGCTCGAGTGTTCGCGCACGACTCGCAACGGTGTGTTCATTGCGTTGATCGTGCTGAACCTGGCGTCCGAGTTCGTGTCGTTCAGCCGCGTGATCGATCGGGTGCCGCCGTTGCGCTGGTTCGATCGGCTCGGTCAGCTCAGTCCGAGCGCGGCGGACGACACGACTGCTTGACCCAGAGGATCTCGGGTCCGTGCGGCGCGCGCAGCGTCACTCGGTAGCCGACGGCTCGCAGCCGCGCGCCGAGGTTGGGGAAGTGGGTGAAGCGTTGGTCGGACCAGCGCACGACGGCGCACACCTCGGGTCGCTGCGCCGAACGGATGACGTCCTCGCCAGTCAGGACGAGCGAGCGCGTGGGCGAGGTGATGCGCAGGATCGACACGTCGACGAACCGGTCCGGGACCCGCCGCCCAGCTCGCCACACGAGTCCGGGGGTGTCGCTGATGACGAGCGCGCCGGGCGGAAGTTGTTCGAGGCGGTGTTCCAGCGTGGCGGTGATCCCGGATGCCGGTTGCGGTCGAAGGATCTCGCCGAGATGCACGATCGACCAGGGGGCGGTGAGCAACGCCAGCGTCGCTGCGATCGCCGGCATGCGGGGTGAGGCGAGACCGATCCCGACCAGGATGACGAGAGGTACCACCACGTGCGCGACGTGGTTGCGCCACATCGGCGACTCGGTCAACACGACGGCCACCGTGACCAGCAGCCAGACGAGTACCGGCAGCCGCGATGGACCCGTGCCGGTCTCGGGGTCCGAGGGTGGTGCGGTTTCGTCTTTCGGTGCGTGTCGACGTCGGGAAGCGAGGAAGGCGATGCCGGCGAGGAGCGCGACGATCCCTGCGGCCAGC
>JANLTQ010000556.1:0-1738 GCA_031363005.1 Acidimicrobiia bacterium
TAACGCTCGCGACTCGGCGCCCCCACCGTTTTGGCGGGCAGAGGTGGTGTGTGTGCTGACCACAGGACGCCAAAAGTGGCGGTGGCGAGCTAGGCGCCGATGACGTCGGGGCGACCGAGACCGTTGGCCTCGCAGAGTGCGAAATAGGAGTCACGCACGAGTCCGGCGTCCACCACCGAGTCGACGTTGCCGTCCGCGTCCAGGTTCAAGTTCGCACCGTGGATCGCGAACCAGACATCGGTCAGGCCGTCGTTGTCCTCGGGAACCACCAGCGTGTGCTGGGAGCCTGCCGGCTCGTAGAGGTACGACCCGGCCACGTTGACCTCGGGGTATTCGCGGTAGTGCCACGACCCGCTGATCGTGAAAGCGAAGATGTGACCCGTGTGCTTGTGTGTTTGCACGACCACGCCCGGCTCGAACTTCGTGCGGATCACCCAAAGGCCCGCTTCGACGTCGACCTGCAGCAACTGAAGATGCGTGCCGTCGCCGAGCGCGACGAACGGGTTCTCACTCTCACCGCGGTGGAGCGCCTTCGGAATATCAGTCATCGTCATGCCCAGGAGTGTAGGAGGATCGACGCTCGAACGCTGGGGTACGGCTACGCGTCGGGGGCGCCGCGGAGGACCACGCCGGCGAGCGCTCCGGTGTGTTCGCCGTGTTCCATGAACACCTGACCGTTCACGATGGTCGCGTCGTAGCCGGTTGCTCGTTGCACGTAGCGGCCGGCACCGTTCGGGAAGTCGTGGACGTACTCCGGCTGGGGCAGGCGCATGCCGTCGAGATCGATCACGTTCAGGTCCGCGAACGCTCCCGGCCGCAGTACTCCCCGGTCGGCAATGTTGAACAGCTCCGCGGTGTCGGACGTCAACCGGCGGATCGCCTCACCGATCGTGACCAGACCTCGATCGCGGACCCAATAGGTGAGGAAGAACGTCGGCTGGCTCGAGTCCATGATCATGCCGACGTGCGCGCCGGCATCGGCCAGACCCAACACACTCGCCGGGTGTTCCAACATTCCCTTCACCGCTCCGAGATCGTCGTTGAGGAACGGCCAGTTCACCAGCACCGAACCGTCGCGTTCGTCGCACAGTTGCAGGAACGCCTCGGCCGGTTGCACACCACGCCGTTGCGCGTGAGCGGCGAGGGTGTCGTCCGCACCGAGGTCGTAGCGGGCGTCGCCTTCGGGCAGCACGAACATCTCGGTCATCGGGATGGTCGGAACACCGTCGGCCGCGGCGATGAGCTCGGCCCGCCGACGGGGATCCCGCACCGCGGCCAATCGATCGTCGAACGGCAGGTCGCGCAACCCGCGCCACTCGGCCGAAGCGTCGAACGGCGTACGGAACACCAGCCCGAAGAGCAGTCCAATGCCCCGTGCCGTCGTCTGGGGCCGCAGCTGCGCTCCCAACCCGTTCTGCACGTCGACCTCGTCGAACGTCTCGAGATCAAGGCCCGGCACCTTCTTGGTTTGACTCACCCCGAACGTCGCCGGGCGGCCGGTAGTCCGGCTGATCTCGCCGAGCAACGCAATCTCGGCGCGAGTGCGCCGTTCACCACCAGTACCACGCTCGCCGATCGCCGGGGCCGCTTCGAACACACCTTGGCGGCGGTCGCCCATCACGCGCGCGATCTCGATGAGTTCGCGTGGGTCGGCCTTCGTTCCCGGGACGACTCGACCGTCCGGGACGCGGTGCAGCGCAGTCCGGGAAGTGGAGAAGCCGAGCGCGCCGGCATCGAT
>JANLTQ010000577.1:0-3433 GCA_031363005.1 Acidimicrobiia bacterium
ACCGCCCAACGCATCGAGTGTCGGGCGGTCGCGCACGCTCCGATCGCCGTCACGGTCTCGGGCTCGGTGACCGATCGGTTCGAGCGGCGCGGTCGTGAGTACGTCGAGGTCACGACCACCACGACCGCCGCCGACGGCTCCGAACTCTGGATCGCGGTCGCCACCTTCGTGGAGGCCGGCGCATGAAGCGGTCGTTGCATCTCACCGCGGATCTCTTGCGCCGCTACTCGCGGCGCGGGAACTTCCATTCCGACGTCGACGCGGCTGCCACCATCGGATATCAGCGGCTCGTGGCGCAAGGAATGCAAGCGGCCGCGCCAGCCTACGGATTGCTGCTCGACGAATGGGGCGATGGCTTCCTGGCGAGTGGGACGATCGAGTTGAAGTTCGTCGGCATGGTCGTGGACGACGAGACCGTCGACGCCGACGTCGAGCTCGACCCCGATTCAAGGTCCGCGACCATCACCGTCGTCGTGGACGACCGCACCGTGGTCGTCGGGCACGCGACGCGCGGTGAACCGTGACCGCGCTCCCCCGCCACCCCTGGAACACCGACTTCGCCTGGACCGACCACGCCGGACCGTTCCGGCGCGTGACCACCGACCAAGCGCGCGCCTACGACCAGCAGGGCTTCTTCGTCCTCGAACACGCCATCGACGCCAAGACCATCACCGCGCTCACGACTGCGATCGAACCGCTCGACGCCGAGGTCATGGCGTTCCTCGCCGCGCAGCCCGACGGCCGGTTCAGCATCGCGGGCGTCGACACGGTCTCGATCGCAGTCCATCCCGCGGCGCGCAGCACGGTGTGTCGCGACTTCTGCACGTCGCCACTCATGGCCGACCTCGCGCACGACCTGATCGGTCCGGACGTCCGACTGTATTGGGATCAAGCGGTGTACAAGAGGCCGCACGGTGTCGAGCCGGTGCTCTGGCACCAGGACAACGGCTACACCTACATCGAACCGCAGGCCTACCTCACCGTCTGGGTTGCCCTGACCGACGCGACGCCGCAGAACGGCTGCATCTCGGTGCTGCCCGGCGTACATCGGCACGGAACCGCCGCGCACCGCAACACGCCGATCGGCTTCGAATGCTGCATCGATCCCGAAGGCGCGATCGAGGTTCCCGTCCGCGCCGGTGACGCAGTGGTGTTCAGCTCACTGACGCCACACTCGACCGGCCGAAACCTCACCGAGGCCATCCGGCGCGCCTACATCGTGCAGTACGCCCCCGACGGCGCCGAGTGTCTCCGCGGTGATCCCGACAGCGGACCGCCGATCGGACGCGACCCGCAAACCGCGCCCGACCGTCAGTTCCCGGTCGTCGTGGATGGCGCACGTCCGTCGGTCGGCTGACCGAGCTCCAACAAGCTGCGCTGGTCCAACACGTACAGCAGGGCGAGCGATGGCACGATCACCAGCGCGGCGGCGATCGTCACGATGAACAATGCGACGAGGGTCCCCTGCGGTGCGGCACCCCGTTCGATCGTCATCGACGTGGGCAGGAGATACGGCCACTGCGCGACACCCCACCCCCAGACCACCGTGACGACGGCCCCAACCGCGAAGGCGCGGGCGACACGAATCTTCTCCGCCAACAACAGCCCGAGCGCCGAGATCCCACAGATCGTCGAAATGATGACGAGCGGAAGCGCGCGATCGCCGAGGTGGTCGTGCAGATGCTTGGCGTCCTCAGCCAACACGAGGTACCCGACGAGCGCGAGCACGCCCGCGACGATCCCGGCGCCGATGGCCCGGCGCCGGAAGTACCCGACCAGGTCCGTTTCACCGGTGCGCTGAGCGTCGTAGGCGAGGAACACCGCCGCGAGATACGCGCAGACGGTGACTGCGAGCAGTCCGCCGACGATCGACGATCCGTTGATCCAGGACGACACCGGGTCTCCGGCGCGTCCGCCGGCGGGCACGCGGCCGGAGACGATGCCGCCGACCACCGCGCCGAAGCAGTAGGGAACGATCACGCTGGAGATCGCGAACGCACCACCGAAGAGGCGCTTCTCCGCCACCGTCGGCACCACTTTGCGGAACGCGAAGCCTGAGCCGCGCAGCACGATCCCGAGTGCCGCGATCGAGAGCGGCACGAACAACGTGAGCGTGATCGATGCAAACGTCTGCGCGAATGCCGTCCACAGAATGACGAGACAGAAGATCAGCCAGACGTGGTTGGCCTCCCAGACCGGTCCGATCGCATGCTCGATGAGCGCACGAGGCCGTCGACCGCGTTCGGCGCCGCCCGCACACAGATCCCAGAACCCGGCGCCGAAATCCGCGCCGCCGAAGATCGCGTACGCGGTCACGCCCCCGAACAGGACGACCGCCATTCCCTCCGCGCCGGTCATGAATTCCGCTCTCGGCCCTGCGGGCCAGGCCGCTCGGGCCCCGTTCGGCCGCTGGATGTGTACTCGCGTGCCACCCTCGGCCTCACTTCGGTCACGACCGCTGATCCGGGGCGTAGGGGACGGCGGGATCCTCACCGTCGCGCCAGCGGCGGGCCATCGAACGCAGGACCAGGACAGTTGCGGTGGCCACCGCGGCGTAGACCGCCACGATCACGAGGAAGGTGACCCACACGCCGCCGTCGGTGGTGGCACCGTCGGTCACGCGCATGACACCGTGCACGATCCACGGTTGTCGTCCGACCTCGGTGACGACCCAACCCGCCTCCATCGCCACCACGCTCGCGACGCCGGCGACAGCGGCGGCTCGGAGGAACCACGGCGTCTTCGGCAAATCTCGTTTGCGCCACCACACGAATCCGAACCAGACGGAGAGCGCCGCGAGCGCACTTCCCAGCCCGATCATCACGTCCCACGCGAGGTGCACGGTGCTCGCCTGGGCGTAGGTGGGGCGGTCACGCGCGGGCACCGAGGTCAGACCTTTGATCTTCGTGTTGGTTGAGTAACCCGAGAGCAAGGAAGCCGCGCCCGGGATCTTGATGCCCGCGTGCAGCTTGCCCTTGGAGTCGAGATACCCACCCAGGGTTTCGGGAACGTTCTTGCCCGTCTTGTTGACCAGTTCGATGGCGGCGAACTTCACCGGATCGTCGTGATACACCGCACGCGCAACGAGGTCGCCGACCACCATCTGGAGCGGCGCGCTGACCGCGGCAATCGTGAAGGCGATCAAGAACCCGAGACGGTGATACCGGTCGCGTCGGCCGCGCAACATGGCCACCGCGTATACCGACGCGATCAGGAACCCACCGACGAGATACGCCGCGATCAACATGTGCGCGGTCTCGTACGGGAACGCTCGGTTGAAGATCACCTTCATCGGACTGACGTCCACGACCTTGCCGGCGGCGTTGAGCTTGAATCCAGCCGGTTGGTTCATCCACGCATTCGCGGCGATGACCGCCGCGGTGCCGCCGATCCCCGACAGCACGATCGGGACCCCGGACCAAAAGTGCGTCCG
>JANLTQ010000584.1:0-3745 GCA_031363005.1 Acidimicrobiia bacterium
CAGGCCGCCGACCTCGCGTGAGTACGCTGACGCCGGTGTCAGGCACGACCGCGCACCCGCCGCCATCACTGCTCGACGGCATCGTCGTCGTCGACCTGACCGCAGCGCCCGGAGCAATGGCCGGACGAATGCTCGCCGACCTCGGCGCCGACGTCGTCCGACCCGAACCGCCGACGGGCGATGTGCTCCGCGCCGACCCGTTCCGATTCGCGGCATGGACCCATCGCGCCCGCATGGTGACCGTCGCCGGCATCGACGACCCGGTCCTCACCGACATGCTGGCGCGGGCCGACGTCGTCCTCGATACGCCGTACGAGCCGGACGCGTGGACGGTGGATCCGGCGATGGCACTGCAGTCGGTCTGGGTCAGCCTCACGCCGTTCGGGCTGACCGGGCCGCGATCGCAGTGGCGAGCATCCGACCTCGGCGTGATGGGGGCCAGCGGGAACATGTACTGCACCGGCGATCCGGATCGCGCTCCCGTGCGCTGCTCCGAACCGTCGGGCTACGCCCACGCCGCCGCCGAAACCGCCTTCGCGGCCCTGACCGGACTCGCGAGCGGAGGACCCCAGCGGGTCGACGTGTCGATGCAGGAGGTGATCGCCGTCGCCAACATGGCGACACCCGCGACGTACCCCCGGACCGGATTTCGCGGTGTCCGGCGCGGTGCGAACATCGGCAAGACCCGCGAGATCTGGCCGACCCGCGACGGTTTCGTGAGCTTCGGCTTACGCGGCGGGAAGGCCCGGCTTGCGAGCCTCCAGACGCTCACGCGCCTCGTCGACACCGAGACCCTGCGGGCGATGGACTGGGAGCAATTCTCGCCGAATACGACCGACGATGACACGTTGGCCGCGGTCGAGCGGGACGTCGCCCAGTTCTTCTCACGGCACACGATTACCGAGCTGTACGACATCGCGTGTGAGACCAACGTGATGCTCGCCCCGATCAACTCGCCGAAGGAGATTCTCGCCAGCGCGCAGCTCGACGCACGCGGGTTCTTCGAGACCGACGACACCGGCATTCGTCTACCGACCTCCTTCGTGACCATGACCCACCCCGCGGCGGCGACGGCACCGACCCATCGGCGCGCGCCGTTGGTGCGCACCGAATCACGAGGTGGCGCGTGGTCGGGCGTCAACATCATCGAGTTGGGATCCGGCGCGGCCGGACCGATTGCGACGCGCTACTTCGCCGAACACGGCGCCACCGTGCTGCGCATCGAATCGCGGAGTCGACCGGACTTCTTGCGCGTCTACGCGCTCGGTCCGAACAACCCGCACGGGCTCGAAGGCGCCCCGATGTTCGACGGCCTGAACCCGGCGAAGCGCGACGTGCTGTTCAACCTCAAGCACCCGACCGCGGTCGCGCTGGTCCGGCGGTTGGTGCTCGAGTGGGCCGACGCGGTCGCCGAGAACTTTGCGCCGCGCGCCATGAAGGGCTTCGGCCTGGACTATCCGTCGTTGGTCCAGGACAAGCCCGACCTGGTGATGGTGAGTGCCTGCCTGAACGGGCAGACCGGACCGCACAAGGACTATCCCGGATTCGGCGGCCAGGGTTCTGCGCTCGCCGGGTACAACTTCCTCACCGGATGGCCCGATCGCGAACCGGTCGGACCGCACGGGACGATCACCGATTCCCTCGCACCCCGCTTCGTCGCCAGCGCGCTCGCCGCGGGGTTGCTCCACCGGCGAGCGACCGGGGACGGCGTGTACCTGGACGTCAGCCAGGTCGAGGCGGCGATCTACACGCTCACCCCGTGGCTGCTCGAGTACCAGGCGACCGGCGTTGCCCGTGGGCGAGTCGGCAACGACCACGTCGGAGCACTGGTCCATGGCGCGTTTGCCTGCGCGGATGCACCCGACGGTGAGGGCGGCACAACCCCCGATCGTTGGATTGCGATCGCGGCGTGGACCACGGACGAACGGGACCGACTCGTCGCCATCACCGGTCCGGACATCGGCGAGTACACGCGAGTACGGCAGGCGATCGATGTCGCCGACACCTTGCAACGAGCGGGGCTCGAGGCCGTCCCGGTGCAGGACTTCGGCGATCTCCACACCGACCCCCAGATTGCCCACCGTGAACACTTCGTCCCGTTGACCCATCCGTTCATGGGCCCGGGCCTCTACGAGCACAACGGCTTCCGACTCTCCGACGCGCCCGCTGGCTACGACCGCTCGGGTCCGACCCTGGGCCAGGACCAGGAGTGGGTGCTCGGCGAACTCCTCGGTCTCGACTCCACCGAGCAGGCCCGCCTCGCCGCCGACGGCGTCTTCGACTGACCGAATCAACCACCGTCCGGCGTCACCAGCGCCGGGTAGGTCGGCATGAGCGACGCCAGACGTGGGTTCTTCACGGCGGCCTGACCGTCTCCTCATACTCCGGGGGTAGCGTTTGGACCGTGATTCGTGCCGCCCTCGCACTTGTGATCCTCGGGATCGTGTTCGTTCCGCTCGAGAAGCTGCGTCCGGTCCGGCGCGGTCAGCGAGTGCTCCGACCGGGCCTGCGGACCGACGTCATCCACTTCCTCGTGACCGGAACGCTCGGCACCGTCGCCCTCGTCATCCTGGCGATCGTGATCGCGCTCCCGCTCCAACGGCTGACGCCCGACGCGCTCCGCCACGCAGTGACCGCCCAGCCCGCGCTCCTCCAGTTGATCGAGGCGTTGCTCATCGTCGAGGTGGCCGGGTACTGGGCGCACCGAGCCCACCACCAGATACCCACGCTTTGGAAACTGCATCGCGTGCACCACTCGAGCGCGCGGATGGATTGGCTCGCCGCCGCGCATCTCCACCCACTCGACTCGGCGACGAGTCGGATCGTCGGCGTCGTCCCGCTGGCGATCCTCGGGTTCAGCCGCACCACCTTCGGCGCGACGATCGTGCTCCTCCAGCTTCATGCCATTTTCCAACACGCGAACTTCCGCACGCACTTCGGATCGCTCGGACAACTCGTGTCGTCACCGCACTTCCACCATTGGCACCACAGCGGTGACGTCGACGCGCGGGACAAGAACTTCGCGGGCATGTTCCCGTGGCTCGATCACATCTTCGGCACGTACCACGCGCCGACCCAGGCGTGGCCCGAGACGTACGGCATCGACCACCCGATGCCCCCGGGATACCTGCGCCAGTTGCAATCTCCGTTCGTGACCGCCAAGGCCGTGGTGGCGTGATGCGCACGCCGATCGAACTCGACATCATCGAGGCGACCGCGATCGATCTCCCGGCGATCGATCTCACCGACGCCGACTCCAGGACCGGGATTCCCCGCATCGATCGCCAGACCTACGAAGCGCGCTACGCCGAGTTGGGCTTCGGTCTCGGGACCGTCGCCCGCCGCCAGCATCGCGACGACGCGTGGTGGGAGACGCCGGCCGGGATGATCGTGTGCGTCGTGGTGGTGCTCGTGGCGCTCGGGCTCTCGATCGCGGGCTGATTCGCGACGAGCGCGTGCGTTACTTGCGCAGACGCGCGATCAGGTTGAACTGCTCGGTCACCACCGGCGCGCCGGACTCGGCGTCGGTCCAAACGGTGCGGATGACGATGAAGGTCATCGTCGCCGAATCGGTGTCCTTCTCGTACACGTCGATGACCTCACCCGCGCCGAGCAAGATGTCGCCGACGACCGGGGTGCGGTGGTAGGTGAACTCCTGCTCGCCGTGAAGGACGAGCGCACCCTGGGCGTGCAGCGCACCCATCACCGCGTGCATCGGATTGGTGCCGCCGGTCGGATCCTCGGG
>JANLTQ010000648.1:0-1830 GCA_031363005.1 Acidimicrobiia bacterium
GCGGCGCTGCTGACCTACTACGGGTTTCTCTCGATCTTCCCATTGCTTCTCGTGTTCGTCACCGCACTCCGAATCGTGCTGCGGGACAACGTCACGCTTCAGCAGGACCTCCTCAACTCGGCGCTCGCCGATTTTCCGATCGTCGGCACGCAGCTGCGCAAGAACTTGCACGGGCTGTCGAGCGAAGGGATTGGGCTTGTCATCGGCCTGGCGGTCTTGCTCTGGGGCTCGATGGGCGTCGCCCAAGCCGGCCAGCACGCGATGGCAGAGGTGTGGAACATCCCCGTGCGAGACCGCCCGGGATTTCTGCCCCGATTGGGTCGATCGGTTCTCTTCCTGCTCATCATCGGGACCGGGGTCATCGGCGGCGCGGTGCTGACGTCGCTCGTTGCCGGCCACTCACTCATGCTCGAGATCGCAGTGATCGTTCTCGGTGTCGTCGTCAACGGTGTGGTCTATCTGGGAACGTTCCGGGCGTTGACTCCCGCCTGCGTTCCCACCCGTGACCTCAGGCTCGGCGCCGCGATCGGTGGCGCGGCCTGGACTGCGTTGCAGGCGCTCGGCGGCTATCTCATCGCCCGCCAACTCCGCCACACGAGTGAGTTGTACGGGTTCTTCTCGATCGTCCTCGGCCTCATGGCTTGGCTGACGTTTGCAGCGCATCTCAGCATCTATGCCGCCGAGATCAACGTCGTGCGCGCGCGGAAGCTCTGGCCGAGGAGCGTGCAACCGGACGAGGGTGGCGATCGTCACGGTTGAGCACCCCGTCCGGGGGGTACTTCTTACGCCAGACCGATCACGAGAAGGAGCCACCATGGCCGAGAAGATGGATGATTTGAAGGGACGCGCCAAGGAAGCGGCGGGTTCGCTCACGAACGACAAGGACCTCAAGCGTGAGGGCAAGGCCGACCAGGCTGCCGCGTCGGTGAAGGACACCGTGGGCAATGCCGTGGACGCAGTCAAGGACAAGGTCGAGGACCTCACCCACCGCGACCGCTGAGAAACCCCACCCGCCAGGGTGGCCCAGCAGAGAACGGCACCTCGGTGCCGAAGAACGAGACGCCGGTTCCGCTCGATGAGAGCGGGACCGGCGCTTTTCTGCGTACCGACGAAAGTGCGCATGGTGCTGATGGAGTTGGGAACCCCGCTACAGTCCGGCCCGAATGAGCGCGAGAGCTCGTAGATTGAGGCCGAAAGGACGCCGGTGCCGTCACCAGGACTGACCATGGACACCCGCGACGAGGGCGAGTCGCCGGACGGCACCCGGACCTATCGCGTCGTCGTGTCGGGTGAAATCGACATCGCGACCGCACCACTCCTCGCTGGAGCCTTTGACGAGGTCATCGCGGCCGGCGGGCGCCTCGTGATCCTCGATGCGCGGGACATCCACTTCTTGGACTCGTCGGGCATCAGCGTTCTCATCTCCGCGGGTTCGGTACTCGAGAGTCACGGCGGCCGGCTGTGCATCGACGGTATGAGCGGAGCAGTCGAGCGAGTTCTCGAGATCACGGGTTTGCTCGAGCGCTATCGCGCCGGCTCCGCCTGAGGTCACGTCGCGGGCGTGACCGGGACCGTGGGCGGCGGTGTTGTGGTGGTCGTTGTGGTGGTTGTCGTCGTCGTACTGGTGCTTGTGGTGGTGGTCGGCTGCGTTGTCGTGGTCGGCAGTGCGACCGGGCCGGTACTCACGGACAAGATCACGACCGTGCCTTTGTCCACTTTCGTTCCTGCCGCCGGACTCTCGGACACGATTGCGCCGGCGGGGTACGTGCCGCTGGCCGCCGACACCGTCGTCGCAGCCAAGCCGCGCTGCTGGAGCAATGCGGCGCCGCG
>JANLTQ010000655.1:0-6008 GCA_031363005.1 Acidimicrobiia bacterium
TCGACGCCCAGATGCGATGGATGAATGACGACGTCCGGGTGCCCGCGTTGTTCGACCACATCCTCGAGCACAGCGACGAATACCGAGCGCTGGTGTTCGCGCCATACCTCTTCTGGCCTGCCTACGCGTGCGGCCAGCTCGAGCCGCAGCGCAGCATCCTCATGCCGTGCCTGCACGACGAGCCCGAAGCGAGACTGGAGATCTTCCAGCCGCTCTTCAGCGCCGTCCGGGGTCTGTGGTTCCTGTCGGAGCCCGAACGCGACCTCGCGCACCGCATCTCGGTGGCGCTGGCGGAGCATCAGGTCGTCGGTTCGGGGGTCAGGATCCCGGAGCGCTACGACCCCGAAGGCTTTCGTGCGCGCTTCGGGATCGACGGCCGCTTCGTCCTCTATGTTGGCCGCCGTGAGCGGGGTAAGAACTGGGACGAGTTGCTCCTGTCGTTCGGGCGGGCGTTGGCTCGCTGTCCGCTTCCGTTCTCGTTGGTGACGATCGGCTCGTCAGAGATTACGGTGCCGAGTGGACTCGCTGACCGGGTCATCGATCTCGGCCTGGTCAGCGACGATGTGCGCAACGACGCCTTCGCTGCGGCGGACGCGTACCTCCAACCGTCAGCGTACGAGAGCTTCTCCCGGACGATGATGGAAGCCTGGCTCGCGGGCACTCTCGTGATCGCGAACGGCGCGGCGGCGGTGAGCCGCTGGCATTGCGAACGTTCCGAGGCCGGGCTCGTGTACGACGACGACGCCGAGTTCGCGGAGTGTCTGCGCTTCGTGGCCGAAGCGCCCGAGGCGGCGCGTGCCATAGCGAAGGCCGGACGCGGATATGCCCTCGAGGAGGCATCCTGGGACAGGGTGCTCGACCGCATCGAGGCGAGCCTCGAGGTCTGGGGCGGGAGTGGGGAGTCGTGAGCGGGATGCGAATCCTGTTCGTGGCGTGGTACCCGCCTCCGTTCGACGCGCGCTCACGCGCCGCGACGGAGCACGTCCGCGCGCTTCGGGCCGAGGGTCACCACGTGGAGGTGCTCTCGCCGGAGCCCTCCGCGGCACATCACCACGATGTGCTCGGATCGTGGTTGTCCGTCGGACGAATGATTCGGCGGTTCCGGCGATTCGACCGGGTCGTGGTGACGGACGAGCTCCTGACGCCGCCGCTCCGCGCGGCACTGCGCGCGGCACGCTCAGTCGTTCCGTGGCGCGCGCCGGCTGTTCCGCTCGAGCCGGCCTCCGAGTCCGACTCGGTCTGGCCGTCGGATCGCGACGCCGTGATGGTTGAGATCCGCGCGCGCGCCGCGCCGAATCCGACGAACGAGCCGGCCGACGCGACAGCGGGTGAGCTCAGCGCGCGGATGCGACGGGTACCGCCCCTCGTCCTTCCGTTTCCGGCATCCGCCCGTCCCGGCGCGAGTACGGTGAAGCGCATCGTCCGCCGGCTGACGGGCTGGCAAGTCGACCCGATCGTCGCTCGGATGAACCAGATGCGAGCGACGCTCATTGACGAGTTCGAGACACTGGAGCGACGAGATGACCGATGAAATCATCGACGTCGAGCGGATCATCGACGAGATCGACGACGAGGTCCGGCGGCGACGGATCGAGGGTGGGCTGGACCCTGAATGGGAGCGTGAGCTCGACGAAATGTTCGCGGTGGGAGCACCACGCGGCGTCGCCGACTTCGGCCGGCTGCTCGACGAGGCGCAGCGCGCCACGCAGGTCGACGCTACGCCGCCGTCCCAGTCGCAACGAGTCGGCGGTGAGGTGGTCAAGCGTGCCCTCGGCCGCACCATGAGCTGGTACGTCAGCAACGTCACCCGCCAGGTCAGCGCGCTCGGAACGGATCTCGTCGAAGTGGTGCGCCTCCTCGGCGAACGGGTCGCCCGCCTCGAGCGGGACCACGAAACCGACGTGCCGGCGGGACGTGCATCACACCTCGATCCGCACCTCGAGCTCGCGCCGTGGGCGGAGACGATCACTGAGGCACTGCGACCGGTGAGCGGACGGGTCCTCCATGGCGACGCCGGGGACGGAGTCGTCGTCGCGTCGCTGCTCGACTGCGGCGTCGATGCCTACGGCGTCGAGCCCCGACCGGCCCTGGCCGAGCGCGCAGCCATCCGGAACCTCGACGTGAGGGAGGAGGGCGTCGCGCAGCACCTCGCAACGCTGCCTCCCGGCGCGCTCGGCGGCCTCGTGCTCAGCGGCTGTGTCGACACGTTGGCAAACGGACCTCGTGACGAGCTCGTCCGGTCGGCACGGCGGGCTGTCGCCGCGGGCGGTGTGCTCGTCGTGCTCACCTCGGACCCGCAGCGGTGGGGTGACGGTGCCACGTGCGTTGTGGCGGATCTCGCGTCCGGCCGTCCCTGGCACCTCGAGACGTGGTCGCACCTGCTAGCGAACCGGGGCTTCGACGTTCGGCCGGCGACCCTCGGAGCGGTCGAGAGTGAACACGTCCTCGTCGCGGTGCGCCGTTCGGCGTGATCGCTATCCACCAGTTCGTCCCGACAGTCACCCGCCGCGACGCGATCGGTCATCACGTCCTCGAACTCCGTGATGTGATCCGCAGTCTCGACGTCGCATCGGAGATTTTCGCGGTGGAGGTCCACTCGAACCTCGACCACGAGGTGCGCCCATACCAGGAGTACACCGCGAGCGACGGTCCGACTGCGCTGCTGTATCACGCGGCCACGACCAGCGTGCTCGCGGAGTTCCTGATGCGGCGGCCGGAGCCGAAGGTCGTCGACTACCACAACATCACGCCCGCACGGTTCTTCACTGGATGGGATCCCGGCCACGCCGTGGCGGTCCGCGACGCCCGCCGTGAGATCGCTGCGATCGTCCGGACCGCGGATCTCGTCTTCACGCACTCGCGGTTCAGCGGGCGTGACGTCGAGGCGTGGGGCTACTCGAATCCGATCGTCGCCCCGGTCCTCGGCGCGACGTTCCTCGACCCGGCCGTGGTCGACGACGGAGCGCCGGCGGTCGCGAAGGACCCGGTACGGGGCCGGAACGCGGTCTGGCTCTTCGTCGGCCGCCTGGCGCCGAACAAGGCTCAGGAGCAGCTGATCAAGGCGCTCGCGATCTTCCGCCGGACCTACGCCCTCCCTGCGGAGTTGCACCTCGTCGGTTCCGCGACCCCACCCGCGTACCGGGACGCGCTGGTTCGTCTCGCCGCGGCCGCCGGCGTGGCGGATGCGGTGCACTTCCACGAAGCGGTTCCGGGCGAGGATCTCGCCACGATGTACCGGACGGCGGATGTGTTCGTCTCGGCATCTGCGCACGAGGGCTACTGCGTCCCGGTCGTCGAAGCGATGCGGTTCGGGCTTCCCGTCGTCGCGCGGGCGGCCGGCGCGGTCCCGGAGACCTCGGGTGGCGCCGCGGTGCTCGTTCCCGGTGACTCGGCATCGACGCTCGCAGTCGCCGTGCACCGCGTGCTCGACGAGCCCGCGTTGGCGGGCCGGCTCGCGGCAGCAGGTCGCGCTCGCGCGGCGGTGCTGATGGCCCAGGAACGCGACAGCTACCGCGACGGGCTCCGGGCGCTGGTGGAGAAGATGACGTGAAGGTCGCGTTCGTGGTCCCGCGCTACGGCGACGAGGTGTTCGGCGGCGCGGAGCGCGCTGCGCAGCAACTCGCAGAGCGCCTCCACGCGCAGCGTGGTTGGGAGGTGGAGGTCCTCACGACGTGCGCACTCGACTACATCTCGTGGGACAACTGGTATCCGTCGGGTCGCGTCGACATCCGCGGCGTGCAGGTGCACCGGTTCGCGTCCCGACGGGGCCGCGGCCCGGACTTCGACGGCTACTCCGAGCGGGTCCTGGCCGCGCCCGAGCACGCGACCTCCGGGGAGCAGGTGGAGTGGATCCACCGTCAGGGGCCGGATTGCCCCCAGCTGCTGGACGCGATTCGCGAGTCCGACGCCGACCTGATCACGTTCCATCCGTACCTCTACGCACCGACCGCACTCGGGTTGCCCCTCGCCGGATCGCGCGCTGTCCTCCACCCCTCGGCCCACGACGAGGTCCCGATCCGCCTCCCGCTGTTCCTTGACGTGTTCAGCGCGGCCCGCGCACTCGTGTTCTGGACCCGTGACGAGCAGGCGCTGACGAACCGGTTGTTCCCGGTCGCCACCGCGCCGCAACTCGTGCTCGGCCTCGGTGTGGAGTCGAGTCCCGGTGACGGGGTCGCCGCGTCGGCTGCGACCGGGTTGGGCGATCGGCCGTACCTCCTGTGCCTCGGTCGGGTCGATGACGCCAAGGGCGCCGGTCCACTGGTCAGGTGGTTCGCCGCGTACAAGGACCGACACCCGGGGCCGCTCGCGCTCGTGCTCGCAGGTCCCGTCGTCGCCGAGACGATGCCCCACCCGGATGTGATCCTCACCGGATCGGTCGACGAGTCCACCAAGTGGGGGCTCCTCGAAGGCGCGGCGGTGGTGGTCGTCCCGTCGTTCCACGAGTCGTTCTCGCTCGTGCTGCTCGAAGGCTGGGTCGCGGGCAAGCCTGCGCTGGTCAACGGTGCCTGCACCGTGACGCGCTCACACGCCCGGCGTTCTGGAGGCGGGCTGTGGTTCGACGATTACGCGCACTTCGAGGTCGCGGTCGACAGACTCATGGCGTCGGCCGACCTCCGTGCAGAACTCGGCGATGCCGGCCGGCGCTACGTGTCACGCGAGTACGCGTGGCCGACCCTGATCGATCGCTACAGCGAGTTCCTCGAGCGCGTGGCGGCCTTCGTCGCGTAGTACGTGTAGCTCTCCCACGGCGGCGCGTTGGTGTTGCGGTCCACCGCGGCGACCGTGCCCCCGAGCTCGTCGATGAGCGCGAGGACCTCGTCACGCGGCACCGCGTGCATCTCCATCACCGGTTGGTCCTGCTCCGGAACGCCGGACCCCGACTCGTCGTCGAGAACGATCGTCGGTTCGCTCGGCTTCGGCCGGCGGCGGAGGAATCCGCCTCGACGCGGCGGGCCGTCGACGTCGACCTCAACCCGAGTCCTGAGCGTCGGTGAACCCCGTTCGGCGAACCAGGTGACTCCTTCGTGGACGAGGTCCAGCTCGAGGACGTGCGGGCCGGGGTTCGTAGGGACCCGGACCTGCAGCGACAGGGCGATCGTCGCGCCCGGCAGCACCTCGACCGGGATCGACTCGCGGCCGCTGTCGAACTCGACGCGCCGGTTGCGGCCGTCACACCAATGGTTCCCGAGTCGGAACTGGTCGGGCTGCTGGGGCCACGCCGAGGTGCCTGCGTTGCGCACCTGTGCAGGGATAGCGACGGTCCGGCCGGCAGGCAGCCGCGGCGGGACCTCGGCCGAGATCTCGGCGGCGTACGCGCCGTCGGGCAACGGGTCGCACGTCATGTGGGACGGGATCTGGAAGACGACGGCGCCATCGGGCTTGCAGATGCGGAAGAACTCCCGCACGTAGCCCAGCGCGATGTCAGATCGGATGTGTTGGAGCACGATGACCGAGAAGACGAGATCGGACGACGCGTCCTCGAAGCGACGGAGATCCGGTGTGTCGTTCACCACGTAGTGCACGCGAGGGCCGTGACGGTTGAATGCCTCGGCGCGTTCGATCATCGACGGTGCGATGTCGATGCCCCACACCTCGTCGAAGTGATCGGCGAACGCCTGGGTCAGGCGCCCGACGCCGCAGCCGAAGTCGAGCGCGACTCCGCTCGTGGGCAGATCGAGCTCCTTCAGCCGTTCGACGAGCTCGCGTACGTGGTCCTCGCCCGAGCCGAAGAACTCCGCAACGTCCCACTTGCCACCGCGCTTGTCGGGCTCGGTGCGAATGGCCCACAGCGGGTCCTGCTTACCGAACTCGTCCCAGTTCCGCTGCAGCTCGTCGAGGTCCATTGAGTCATCGTACTGACCCGTATTCGAATGCTCTGCGATGCCGGAGCTGTGGCACCCCGTCGCTCTCCCACTCGGCGAGGAAGGCCTCTGCTAGCTTTTTGCGCTGATGGGCGCCACCGAACCCGATCGCGCAACGGGTCTCGCTGCGCAGGCATCGATCGACTC
>JANLTQ010000684.1:0-4932 GCA_031363005.1 Acidimicrobiia bacterium
GTTCGAACAGGAGCACTACCGTCAGATCAACCTCCAGGGACATCAGTTCCTGGGAGAACCGAGCCTCCACTAAACCCGGGACGCTTCATGTCGTTGGGCTGGAGGGGGTCGTCATCGTGTTGGTGGAGTTGGGTGTGGTGGAGCAGCGGCACGCTGCGGTGTTGGCGGTCCTCAGCGACGGGGACAGTGTGACGGAGGTTGCTCGCCGGTTCGGGGTGACGCGCCAGACGGTGCATCGATGGTTGCGGGATTATGCGGCTCGGGGTTTGGCGGGTTTGGTGGATCGGTCGCCGCGACCGGATTCGTGTCCGCATCAGATGCCGCCCGAGGTGGAGGCGTTGATCGTCGAGTTGCGGCGGGAACATCCGGGTTGGGGTCCACGGACGTTGTTGTTTCAGCTCGAGGCCAGGGATGTGGTTCCGTTGCCGGGCCGGTCGTCGGTGTATCGGTGTCTGGTCCGCCACGGGTTGATCGAACCGGTGACGCGCCGCCGGAAGAAGGCGGATTACAAGCGGTGGGAACGTTCCCGGGCGATGGAGTTGTGGCAGATGGACGTCGTCGGTGGCGTCATGCTCGCCGATGGGTGGAAGGCATCGATCGTGTCGGGGATCGATGATCACTCCCGGTTCGTGATCTCGGCGCATGTGGTGCACCGAGCCACGGCGCGGCCGGTGTGTGACGCGCTCGCGAAAGCGATGCAGGCCTATGGGGTCCCCGCGGAGGTGTTGACCGATAACGGGAAGGTGTTCACGGGACGGTTCGGTCCCGCGAAGGGTGAGGTGTTGTTCGATCGGATCTGTCGAGAGAACGGCATCCGCCACATCCTCACGGCGCCAAGGTCACCGACCACGACCGGGAAAGTCGAGCGTTGGCATCGGACGTTGCGGCAGGAGTTCTTGACCGGGAAGGTGTTCACCTCGATCGAAGATGCCCAGATCCAGCTCGATGGGTGGGTGCGTGAATACAACTTCGAGCGGCGTCATCAAGGGATTGGTGATGTCGTGCCGTGGGACCGGTTCCGTCTCGCCGGCGAAGACCATGCCGCCGGACCCGTTGACACGAACGACTCGTCGGCGGTGTCGACGACTCGCAAGGTCGCCCGGAACGGGAAGATCAGTTTCGCGTCGGAGCTTTACAAGGTTGGGGTGTGGCTCGACGGTGAAACGGTCGATGTCACGGTCGAGGACGGGCTCGTGCAGATCTCACACCGCGGGGTGCTCGTCGCGACGCACGCGCAACGGCATCGACCGGCGAAGGAATCTCAAGCGTTGCGTCGCAAGGCGAAGATCGCCAACCCTCGGCCGCGTCAGCCGACGGTCGGTCAGTCGGTGACTCGCAAAGTCGATTCCTCTGGAGGGGTCTCGTTCGCGGGTTCCAGTTACAAAGCGGGGAAACGTCACGTCCACCGGCAGGTTCAAGTCGCGATCGTGGGCGAGACCGTGGAGATCTCCGCGGGTGGTGAGATCCTCCGAGTCCATCCAATCAAACACGACCGCTCCCGCGAACACGGCGCGTTCGCGAACGCTGGCGGTCGACCCTCACGATCCAACGCCGCGTAACCCCTCCCCCGAGTGGAACACAGCTACCGGAGCCAGAACGGAACACGGGTACCGGGACTTGACAGAGTCCATGGCATGGAGCCGTGCACGCGTGTGCTCGCGCAAGCGAGGGCCGTGATGTGCAGCCGTTCCGCGATTGCGATGACTGACGCGTGACAATGCCGAGACCGAGATCCGCGTCCGCGCGGATGAGTTCGATCGAACGGTGGTAGTCGACGGGTCGAGGGTCTTGGATCTGGAACCGGTCGCTTGTTACGGCGGTCAGGAAACGCCGCCGCCGTCGTGCGCACGACCTGCCTCCATCACTCCGATCGCACCGGTGGAACCATCAGGTCGCCGGCGTGAGGCCGAGGTTCTCGTAGATCATCTGGGTCGCGCGTGAGCGATTCAGCGTGATGAAGTGCAGACCGGGCGCGCCACCGTCGAGCAACCGGCGCGACAACGCAGTCGCCTCTTCGACGCCGACGTTGAACACCGCTTCGGGATCATCGGCGACGGCGTGCATCTTGTCCGACAGCCACGTGGGGAAATCAGAACCCTGCAACTCGGTCATGCGCTTGATGCTGCTGATCGCGGTGGCCGGCATGATGCCGGGAATCACCGGCTTGTCCACGCCGAGGTCATGCAAGGAGGAGACCAGATCGAAGTAGTGCTCGGCATCGAAGAAGAACTGGGTGATCGCGAAGTCCGCTTCGGACAGTTTCTCCGCGGTACGCGCCCGGTCCGCTGCGAGGCTCGGCGACTTCGGGTGCGGCTCGGGGAACGCAGCGACGCCGATCGCGAAATCTCCGACCTCGCGCACGAGGCGGACCAGGTCGACCGCGTGCTCCAACTCGCCCGGCGGGAGATCCGAGTCCTTCGGCGGGTCACCGCCAAGCGCAAGGATGTTTTCGATGCCGGCGTCCCGATAGCGGGCGGTGATGTCGACAAGTTCCGCTCGCGAGTGACACACACATGTGAGGTGCGCCATCGGGGTGACACTCGTGTCCCGGTGCAATCCGGTGACGATGTCGTGGGTCATCTCCCGGGTTCCGCCACCGGCGCCGTAGGTGACGGACGCGAACGACGGCGCGAGCGGTTCGAGCTCGGCGAGTGCGGTCGTGAGGGCTTCGGCGGCGGCCGGCGTCTTCGGTGGGAAGAACTCGAAGCTGTACGTGGGGCCGGTCGCGAGGATGTCGGTGATCTTCATGGTCGGAGAAGGGTACGCGAGACTCCGCATTCGTGACTCCGAGTACCCCGCCGAAGCCTCGAACCGGAGCTGCGCTCGGTCGTCATCGTCCTCGCCACCATCCGCGGCGGCGCTCGTTGCGGGGTCACGGATACTTCAAGCGACTCGGCCCCGGCCTGGTCACCGGCGCAGCCGACGACGATCCGTCCGGGATCGGCACCTACTCCCAAGTGGGAGCGGCGTACGGGACCTCGCTCCTATGGTCCATGCCGGTGGTGGCGGTCATGGCCGCGACCGTCCAGGAAACCGCAGCCCGGCTCGGGCTCCAGAGTGGGGTCGGACTCTCGACCCTGATCCGTCGTCACCTCGGCCGCCGCATCCTCGTGGTGAGTGTGGTGCTCGTCGCCATCGCCAACACGTTCAACATCGCCGCCGACCTCGCAGCCATGGGTGCCGCGATCCGGTTGGAGATCGCTCTGCCCCAACCCGTGCTCACCGTGGCCCTCGCGCTCGGCATCGTCACGCTCGAGCTCTTGGTCGCGTACCACCGCTACTCGCGGGTGCTGCGGGTCCTGGCGCTCTCCCTGGTCGCCTACCTCGTGGTTGTGTTTCTCGTCCATGCCGATTGGGGCGCGGTCGCACGCGGCTTCGTCCGCTTCGAGATTCCGCAGAGTCGTGGCGCGCTGGCGGCACTCCTTGCCGTCTTCGGCACGACCGTCTCGCCGTACTTGTTCTTCTGGCAGGCCTCCGAGGAGATCGAGGAGTCCGGCGAGATCGCGGAAGTCGACCATCTCGCCCCCAGCGATGATCAGCTGAGCGCGATGCGCATCGATGTGGTCGGCGGGATGTTCTCGGCCGTCGTGGTCGCCAGCGCAATCATGATCTCGACGGCCTTCACGTTGCACACCAATGGCATCACCACCATCGCAACCGCGGATCAGGCGGCGCAGGCCCTCGAGCCGCTCGCCGGGTCGCTGGCGCAGTTGATCTTCACCCTGGGCATCGTCGGGCTCGGGTTGCTCGCGGTGCCGGTCCTCGCGGGATCGACGGGCTACGCGATTCATGTGGTTGCTCGCTCGGAATCCCGCTGTGCTCGGGCACCGCGCGAGCGGCCGACTCTCATCGGCTCTGCTCCTGGCAACTGCCATCGGCAGTGCGGCGCTGCTGATTGCGTACCTTCTCTGGTCATGAAGTTCGAAATCGTCCAGACCCTGGCGGCACGCGTCGTCCACGTTGACGCCGCGCTCGTCGATCCGGCGTTCCTTCTCCGGATGGCCGAACTCCCCAAGCTCGGTTCGGCCGAAGTGTTGGACCAACGCCGCGACGGCGACGTTGTGCATCAGGACGTGCGGTTCCTCTTCCAGGCGGAGCTGTCCCGGGCGGTGACCCGCGTCGTGGATCCTGCGCTCATGACCTGGATCGAGCGGTCCGTGTGCGATCTCATCAGCCACGAAACGACGTGCGAGATTCTCCCCGACCACTACGCGGGCCTGCTCAGCGGCCGGTACCGATCGGCGATCGTCGAGCACGGTTCGGGATCACGCCGCACGATCAGCGGCGAACTCAAGGTGAGGATGCCGCTCGTCGGCGGCAAGGTCGAGGGTGCCATCGTCGGCGGATTGAAAGAGAACGCGATGGCCCAGGTCGGACTCCTCGACGCGTTCACCGCCGCGCGCTGAGCGCGCCGCTCAGGACGAGCGGACACCGCGGAAGCGGCGGAGCCTCAGCGAGTTCGTCACCACGAACACCGATGAGAACCCCATGGCTCCGGCGGCGATGACCGGATTCAAGAGCCCGAGCGCCGCCAACGGAATCGCGGCGACGTTGTAGGCGAAGGCCCAGAAGAGGTTGCTCTTGATCGTGCGCAACGTGGCCCGGGACAACTCGATGGCATCGGCGGCACCCCGCAGATCGCCCGAGACGAGCGTGAGGTCACTGGCTTCGATCGCAACGTCCGCGCCGGTCCCGATCGCAATGCCGAGATCCGCCTGCGCGAGTGCCGGCGCATCGTTCACGCCATCACCGATGACGGCCACCACTCGACCCTCACCCTGCAACGCCGTGACGACCCCAGCCTTGGCCTCGGGGAGGACATCGGCGATCACGCGGTCGACACCGACCTCGGCCGCGATCGTGCGCGCCGTGGCCTCGCGATCGCCGGTGACCATCACCGTCTCGACCCCGAGGCGATGCAACATCGCGATC
>JANLTQ010000011.1:0-2929 GCA_031363005.1 Acidimicrobiia bacterium
CACCATCACCACCATCACCACCATCACCACCATCGGCACCATCACCACCATCACCACCGGCACCACCACCGCCGTCGGTAGCCATCCCACCCGTCGCAGCCGCGCCACGAGTCAGTCAACCGGCAACCTTCCCCACCATCGGGTCAGATGGCTACAGTCCGCCCGGAACGGGACCATCGGGGAGGTCGGGTATGTACCGAGCACGGACAGCATCCGTTGCCTTGATCAGTGCCGTATTGCTTGGTATCGCGGTCTTCGCACCGGGAGCCGCCGGGGGTGCGGCGTCGCAACGTCGGTCACCATCGGCGTCGCTGCGTGCCGAGGTCGCCGCCGCAGTCCCGTCCATGACCGCGACCCCCGCCACGGGACTGGCCCACGACGACGGTGTGGACATCAACGGCTCCGGTTTCATCCCCGACGGCCCGGTCGTCCTCGAATGGTGCCCGGCCCACGGCGGGTTCTGCCGCTACAACCTGACGACCACGGCCGACACCGACGGCAACTTCGCCGATCTCATGCGGGCCGAGTTCCGAACGTCGACGTCGGCGGGTGCGCCGTCGGACTGCAACGTCGAAGGCTGTTACGCGCGGGCCACGGAAATCGTCGGCGGGCAGACCGCCACCGCATCCGTACCCGTGTCCTTCAGCCCCAACCAGGCCGCAGTCCCACCCATCGGCGTCACCGTCTCGCCGGCGGCTGCACTCCACGACCTCGACACCGTACAGGTGACCGGAATCGGTTTCACCGATAGCGTCATCGTGACCGAGTGCGCGCTCGCCGCCGGCCTGTGCCTGTCGACCTTCGCTCAAGCCGACGCGTCGAGTGGCACCTTCGCCACTGACCTGCGAGTCCGTCGGTACATCGGCCGCATCGGTGGCCCACCCGTCGACTGCGTGACGGTCGCCTGCATCCTCGTCATCGAGAGTGTGAGCGGCAACTCCGATGTCGTCACCGCAACCCTCGCCTTCGCCCCGAACCCGGTTCCTCCCGTGCCGTCCGTCAGTGTCACACCGAGTTCGAACCTGCCGTTCGACGCGCCGGTTGCGATCAGCGGCACCAACTTCCCGCCGGCGGCGTCGGTGACTGCCGAGCAGTGTGTGAAGGACGTGCTTCCGTGCCTCACGCTCGCGACCACCACTGCCAATAGCTCGGGATCGGTGCAGCTCACGCCCGCTCTCCGTCGGTTGATCAACTCGGAGATCGATTGCACGAGGTACTCGTGCTTCGTCACCCTCCGCAGCGAGTTCGGAGACCTGGCGAGTGCACCCATCTCCTTCGATCCCACCACGGCGCTCCCGTCGATGACCGTGGAACCTTCGACCAATCTCTCCTACCGGGACACGGTCATCGTGAAGGGTCGTCACCTGCGTGCGGGCGCGTCGTACGTCGCCAGCCAGTGCTACCCGACCGGACCGGTCAGCCTCCCGTGCAGCACGGTGACCGGCACCGCCGATTCCGCGGGCAGCGTCGACCTGGCCCTCCCGGTCCGGCGCCGTTCGTTCAGCTTCGATATCCGCGGCATCCAGACCTACGACTGTGCGGCGCCGGCCTCGTGCGAGGTGTCCCTTGCTCCTGCCGCCGACGGCAGCGTTTCGCTGCGAGCCACCATTTCCTTCGACCCGACGACACCGACACCGCCGAGCCTGACCGCCAGCCCGAACGTCGATCTCGGTGAGGGTGCCACGGTGGCGGTCACCGGCTCGGGGTACCAACCGAACTCGCAGGTCCGGCTGGAACAATGCACCCGGGAGATCGGCGGATTTCAACGCCCTCGAGCGTGTGCGCCGGGCTTCTTCACCCAATCCGACGCGTCGGGAGCCATTGCCACCACCGCGCTCGTTCAACGTTCCCTCGATGCAGGACTCACCACCCCGATCGATTGTGCTGCCGCCGCTGATACCTGCGTCCTGCGCGCCGGTTCCGCCGACGTCTTCCTCCAAGACCCGTTCGAGGTCGGCACGACATCGCTCGGGTTCGGTCCGACTCCAACTGGGCCGACGCCGGAGATCTCGATCGATGGGACCACCGTCACCGAGGGCACGGGCGGCACCACCGATGCCCACGCGACGCTCAGCCTCAACGAGCCCACGGACCACACCGTCACGGTCCAGTGGCGTACCGAACCCGGCACTGCGCACGAAGGCCTCGACTACTCCTTCCGTACCGGCGAAGCGACGTTCGTTCCTGGAGCGACCGAAGCTGAGGTCACCGTTCCCATCGTCGGCGACACGCTGGACGAGCGCAAGGAACGGTTCGGCATACGGCTGAGTTCACCCGTCGGCGGAGTGATCGGCGACGAACACGCAACCGTGAAGATACGGGACGACGATCCCGAACCGACGCTGTCCGTCGGCAACATCACCGTCGCCGAAGATGGTGGCGTCGCGCATGTTCCGGTTCGGTTGTCCGCAGCCTCCGGGCGCGATGTCACCGTGGAGTTCGTAACGCACCACGGTTCCGCGCGTTCGAAGCGCGACTACGTCCGGGTGCGAGGAACCGTCGTGATCCCAGCTGGGACGATCGAGACCACCGCCGATGTTTCCATCGTCGACGATGCCCGAGCCGAGAAGACCGAATCGTTCCGAGTCGAGTTCGGCGACGAAGAGCACGCCCGCCTGAAGGACGACACCGCGATCGTGACGATTCGCGACAACGACTAACTCAGCCGCGGGTCCGGAGACGACCGGCGAGATCGAGGGCCCACGCCCGTGGATCCGCACACGGCCAGCCGTGCTCGGGCAGATCGAAATACTCGACGGACAGTTTCCCGGCGTAGGCGCGTGCGTCCAACGCACGGACGACCGCGCCAAAGTCGACGACACCGTCGGGATCGTCAGCGGGGAGTTGGGTCCGACCGGGCGCGCCCTGACGGAGTTGCACGTGATCGGCGAACTCCATGAGCTCCACCGGGTCTTCACCCCAGTCGGCG
>JANLTQ010000021.1:0-2083 GCA_031363005.1 Acidimicrobiia bacterium
ACCTTCTCGAGGCTCTTCGGGGCGATGTCGAGCAGGTACCCCAACCGGCTCGGCACTCCTTTGAAGTACCAGATGTGCGTGACCGGAGCGGCGAGCTCGATGTGGCCCATGCGCTCACGGCGAACCTTCGAGCGCGTGACCTCGACGCCACACCGCTCGCAGATGATGCCCTTGAAGCGAACGCGCTTGTACTTGCCGCAGTAGCACTCCCAGTCCTTCGTGGGACCGAAGATCTTCTCGCAGAACAAGCCGTCCTTCTCGGGCTTGAGCGTGCGGTAGTTGATGGTCTCGGGCTTCTTGACCTCACCGTTGGACCACGTGCGGATCTGGTCGGCGGTGGCAAGCGCGATGGAGAGCCGTGCGGAGTCGTTGACGTCGAGCACCTGTTGCCTCTTCTCTGTGGTTCTCGGGGGTAGTGCGCGGTCGGACGAGCGTCGGACCTGATCCGGAAGATCAGGTCCGACCGAACGTCAAACCTGTGCGTTGCGGCGGGCTTCGTCCTCTTCGTCGGTCCCACGTTCGGGCCGGCTGAGGTCGATACCCAGTGCTTCGGTCGTGCGGAACGCGTCTTCGTCGAGTTCACGAATGACGATTTCCGCGCCGTCCTCGTCGATGACCTTGACGTCGAGGCAGAGCGCCTGCATTTCCTTGATCAACACCTTGAAGCTCTCAGGAATGCCGGGCTCGGGAATGTTCTCGCCCTTGACGATCGCTTCGTAGACCTTGACGCGTCCGAGGACATCGTCGGACTTGATGGTGAGGATCTCCTGGAGTGCGTAGCTCGCGCCGTACGCCTCGAGCGCCCAGACCTCCATCTCGCCGAAGCGCTGTCCACCGAACTGCGCCTTTCCGCCGAGGGGCTGCTGGGTGATCATGGAGTACGGGCCCGTCGAGCGAGCGTGGATCTTGTCGTCGACGAGGTGACTCAGCTTCAGGATGTACATGTAGCCAACGGTGACCGGACTGTCGTACGGCTCACCGGTGCGGCCGTCGTACAGGGTGGCCTTGCCGTCGGTGTTGACGAGCCGCGTCCCGTTCGCACCGTCAGGATTCAACGTCGCGAACAGATTCTGGATCGTGCCCTGAGCACCGGCCGCTTCGGCCTCGTCCCAGTGCGCACCGTCGAACACCGGTGTGTTGACCCACACCGCGGGTTCGGTGATCGGACGCGTTTTACGCGGGCTGACCGGTGCTTTCCGCTGGCCTTCCCACCCGTGACGCGCGGCGTAACCGAGGTGGGATTCCAGTACCTGACCGACGTTCATTCGGCTCGGGACACCCAGCGGGTTCAGCACGATGTCGACCGGCGTGCCGTCGGCAAGGTGGGGCATGTCCTCGACCGGCAGGATGATCGAGATAACACCCTTGTTGCCGTGACGACCGGCGAGCTTGTCGCCCGCGCTGATCTTGCGCTTCTGGCCGACATACACCCTGACCAGCTGATTCACGCCCGGGGGCAGTTCGTCGCCGTCGTCGCGGCTGAAGACGCGGACGTCGATGATCTTGCCGGTCTCGCCGTGCGGGACCTTCAGCGACGTGTCCCGGACTTCACGAGCCTTCTCACCGAAGATGGCGCGTAGGAGGCGCTCTTCCGGCGTGAGCTCGGTCTCACCCTTGGGCGTGACCTTGCCGACGAGGATGTCGCCCGGGCCCACTTCAGCGCCGATGCGGATGATGCCGTCCTCGTCAAGATCCTTGAGGATGTCCTCGGACAGGTTCGGGATGTCGCGCGTGATCTCCTCGGCACCGAGCTTGGTGTCGCGGGCGTCGATCTCGTGCTCCTCGATGTGGATCGACGTGAGTACGTCGTCCTTCACGAGGCGTTCGGAGATCACGATGGCGTCCTCGAAGTTGTGGCCCTTCCACGGCATGAACGCGACGAGGAGGTTCTTGCCGAGCGCCAGCTCACCCTGATGGGTGGACGGGCCGTCGGCGAGGATGTCACCTTCCTTGACCGGATCGTCGGTGTCGACCAAGGGCTTCTGGTTGATGCAGGTGCCCTGGTTCGACCGGCGGAACTTCGAGAGCCGGTACGTGACCTTGCCCTTGCGCGTGCCGCTGTCGTACTCGACCACGATCGCGT
>JANLTQ010000045.1:0-2705 GCA_031363005.1 Acidimicrobiia bacterium
GTCGGCTTGAGCCCGACCACTCCACACAAGGAGGCAGGAAAGCGAATCGAGCCGCCCATGTCGTTTCCGTGCGCGGCCGCGACCATTCCCGACGCAACCGCAGCCGCCGCACCTCCACTCGATCCGCCGGTCGACCGCCCGAGGTCCCACGGATTGCGCGTGGCGCCGTACGCGCGCGGCTCCGTCGTCACGGTGCTCGCCATCTCCGGCGTGTTCGTGCGCCCGACCGACACGAGACCGGCATTGCGGTACCGCTCCACCAACCACGTATCCGAGTCAGCCCGCCAGTCGATGTCCTTCAACACCTGTAAGCCGAAGTGATACGGCTCGCCGGCCTCGTGACAGACCGCGTCCTTGATCAGGAACGGCACACCGCGGAACGGTCCGTCGGGCAGCTCACCTTGCGCCGCATCACGCGCCCGTTCGAAGTTGGTGTGGACCACCGCGTTCAACCGGGGGTTCAGTTGCTCCACACGCGCGATGGCTTCGTCGACGAGTTCGAGCGGCGTCACGTCGCCGGCGCGAACGAGCTCGGCCTGCGCGGTGGCGTCGAGCCAGGGTTCCGTCATCGATGTCTCCTCGGATTCGTACCGCACCGGGTCGTTCGCCGCGCAGTCTGTCGCGAATCACCGCTATGCGAGTGAACTGCCAGTGTCATCATGGTGTGCGTGCCCCTCGACGAACCGCGCCAAGCAAACCTCGAGAACTGGGAAGACCGAGTCCCTGTCCATCTCGGCCCCGACGGGTACGCGCTCGCCGACTTCGACGATCCCGATCACCTCAGCCGCGTCGTCCGCTTCGATCAGCCCCGACTCGGAGACATCACCGGTCTCGACGTCGTGCACTTGCAGTGTCACATCGGGACCGACACCGTCTCGCTCGATCGGCTCGGAGTCGCGTCCGTCACCGGCTACGACTTCTCGCCGGCCGCGATCGGTGCGGCTCGAAGCCTGGCGAAGCGAGCGAGTTCGAACGCAACGTTCGTCGAGGGCGAGCTGTACGACGCAGTCACGGTGCTCGGTGCGGCGCGGTTCGACCTCGTGTTCACCGGGATCGGTGCGCTGATCTGGCTGCCGGACATCGACGGGTGGGCGGAGGTCGTCGCCCAGCTGCTCCGACCGGGAGGACGGCTGTTCCTCCGGGACGCGCATCCGATGCTCCTGAGCATCGACGACACGTCGGCTGCGGATCCGTCAATCAGGGTGCACTACCCGGCGTTCGGTGCGGTCGGTCCCACTCGGTTCGAGGAACCGACCAGCTACGAAGGCGATGGCACCCCACTCCAGCACACGAGCACCTACCAGTGGAACTGGAGCATCGGCGAGATCATGACGGCATTGATCCGTGCGGGCCTGCGGCTCGACGCCTTCACCGAACATCGCACCGTGCCGTGGAACGCACTCGACGGGGCGATGGTCCAAGTCCCTCCGCTCGGCGAGTACGAACTCGCCGACCGACCCGAGCGGCTGGCGTGCACCTACACCCTCGAAGCATCACTTCCCGCTTGACGCCCGCAGGCCGACGACGTCAACGAGGCGGGGCGAGGCGAGGCCGCAGTGCCATCATGGCCGGATGCCGGTTCATCACGTTGCCGACGCGGGATTCGATCGAGAAGCCGCCAGCTACGAGCGGTCCCGCCCGAGCTATCCACCCGATTGCGTCGAGTGGTTCGCCGAGCAGCTCGGCATCAGGCCCGGTCGTGCCGTCTTGGACCTTGCGGCCGGAACGGGAAAGTTCACTCGCCTGCTCGAACCGTTCGGCGCCCAGCTGATCGCGGCCGAACCGGTCGACGGCATGCGTGCGGTCCTCGCTCGCACCAGTCCCGCGGTGCCGGTGCTCTCCTGCTCCGCCGATCTCCTCCCGTTCCGCGCCGAGACTCTCGACGCGATCACCGTCGCCCAGGCGTTCCACTGGTTCGACGCGCCGGTGGCCCTCGCGGAAGCCGCTCGCGTCCTCCGACCCGGCGGCCGGCTCGGACTGCTGTGGAACGCACGCGATCGATCTCTCCCCCACGTCGACGCCCTCTGGTCGATCATGGACCGGGTGGAGAAGAAAGCTCCGTGGCGCGAGCACGAAGAGTGGCGGGAAGCGGCCTTCACCGAGACGCCGTACTTCGGCCCGCTCCACGAAGCCACGTTCCAACACGCGCAAGTCATGACCGTCGACGAGGTGGTGGACCGCTTTCGGTCGGTGAGCCACGTTGCGGTCCTGGACGACGCCGAGAAGACACGCGTTCTCGACGAGGTACGCGCCCAGGCTGAGTCCCAGCTCGATCCCACGGGTCACGACCGCATCACCATCCCCTACCGCGTCGACGCGTACTGGTGCGAGAAACGCACTATCACGTGAGCTCCGTTCGGACACGTGCGGCTCTCGTTGCGGGAACGGCAGCGGGTTGGGCGTCACGGGCCACTGGTCGCGGGGCCGGCACGCAGGTGAGTGGTCGCGTGATGCTCGCGCTGGCGCCCGATCTTCTGGCCGAAGTGGCAGGCGATCGCCGGGTCGCCATCATCTCCGCGACGAACGGCAAGACCACCACCACCCGTCTCCTCGCCGACGGCCTCCGCGCGTGCGGATACCCCGTGGTCAGCAACCACACCGGCGCGAACATGCCCGCGGGCGTCGCCGCCGCGCTCGGGCGCGATCCGGACTCCGAGGTCGCGATCATCGAAGTGGACGAACGGTGGGTCCCGAAGGTCATCGAC
>JANLTQ010000074.1:0-5597 GCA_031363005.1 Acidimicrobiia bacterium
CGCCAGGTGAAGAGCGCGCTCACCTACCCGAGCTTTGTTTTCGTCCTTGCCATCTTCGCCGTGGTCGTCATGGCGGTGTACGTGCTGCCGAAGTTCAAAGGGTTCTACACGAGCCTCGGCGCCAAGTTGCCTCTACCCACGCGCATCCTGCTCGGCTTCACCGATTTCATGGCGGCGTGGTGGTTCGTGATCATCGCAGTGCTCGCCGGGTTGATCCTGCTCGGCATTGCCGTCTTCGCCGGTGCGCGCGGCAAGCCCCGCAGGGACGCGGTTCTGCTGCGCATCCCCGCCATCGGACCGCTCCTGCAGCTCATCGCGATCGAGCGGTTCTGCCGCGTGCTCGCTGCGCTTGTTCACGCAGGCGTGTCGTTGCCCGACGCGGTGTCGGTCTCGGCGGACAGCACCAACCAGACCGTCTTCAAGCAAAAGTTGGCCATCGCTCGCGAGGCGATGATCCGGGGCGAAGGTCTCGCTCGTCCGATCGCGGCCACCGGGCTCTTTCCGGCCGCGGCACGCCAGATGATCCGCGTTGGCGAAAGCACCGGCTCGCTCGACGAACAACTCCAGACCGCAGCCACGTTCTACGAGCGCGAGCTCGAGTACCGCCTGAAGCGGGTCACCGACCTCTTCGAGCCCACGATCATCGTGATCGTCGGCGGTGCGGTGGCGTTCGTCGCGCTCGCCCAGGTCTCGGCGATGTATTCGATCTATTCGCAGGTCGGCCAGAAGAACAACGTCTCGACCAAACCTGCGGTCACCAGATCTGCACCTAAGTCCTCCACTTCGGGGGTCGGCGCAGGAAATCCCCGAAGAGGGGCTCAACCAGGGAGGCAAACCAAACCATGAACACCTACATCAAGGAACGGCGCGAAGAGGGCTTCACCCTCATCGAGCTCCTCATCGCCATTGTCGTGGTCGGCATCCTGACCGCCGTCGTCATCGTCGGCATCGGCGGCTTGACCGACAACGGGAAGAACTCAGCGTGTGCGGCTTCGCGCGACGCGGCCCGTACCGCGATCGTCGTCCACAAGGCGAACGCCGTCAACGGGTTTTTCCCGACGGGGTTTGATCAGCTGACTGCAGCGGAGCTCGACGTGACTGACGTGACAGTCACGGCGAACACCATCAAGCACGGCGCCGACTGGACCTTGACGGGCTCGGTTTGGAGCACGACCGCGATGCCGACGCTCGTCTGCAGCGTTCCGTGATGTGTCGGGTCCCGAGGTTCGCAGAACCTCGGGACCCGGTGCACCACCTCGGATCCATGGAACGTCGAAATCAACGAGGCGAGAGCCTCATCGAGATCATCTTTGCCATCATCGTGATCGGCCTCGTGGTGAGCGCGGTGGTCGCTGCCATCAACACGTCGGAGAACGGATCGACCGCGCACCGGCAACTCGTTACCGGGGACACCGTGATGCGCAACTACGCCGAAGCCGTGAAGACCGCCGTGGTTTCCTCGTGCACATCGTCAGTCGCCACATGGACTGCGACCTATCCGTCGCCGGGCATCCCATCCGGCTACTCCGTGAACGCGCTCTCGGGGCAGGCCTGTCCCAGCGTCACCGCAACTGCGACCGTCCCTGTCCAGGTACAACTTCCGAACGGCACCGCCAAGTCCATGAACATCGTGGTGCGAACGCCCTGATGCGCATGCGCCGAGACGAGCAAGGTGTTGCGCTCGTGCTTGCGCTTTCGTTCATGGTGCTCGTTGGGGTTGTCACCAGCGCGCTTCTGAGCTCGCTCATCAGCTCGGTCGAGCAGCGCAGCGTCCTCGACAACGTCCGCAACCGCCAGTACGCCGCCGAAGCCGCGGTAGAGCAGGACATCGCTCGCGTCCGAGCCCTCGGCGGTGCCGGCGCCGGGAGCGCGCCGTGCGAAGCCACACCTCCGGCCACCTACGCGCTGAACGACGTCACGATCCGCGTGGACTGCACGAACGTCCGAACCCTGACCCTGACGGGCTTCGACCAGCGCAACGTCGTCCTCACCTCGTGCGTCGACGCGGGGGCCGCCTGCACCGTCGCGAACACCATCGTTCGCGCGCAGGTCAACTACGAAGGCCAAGGCCTCGGCACTCCCGTCATCACGAAGACGTACATCCAATCCTGGACGGTGGCTCGATGAGTAGACAGATCCGACGTACCGAAACCGGCTTCACGCTCATCGAACTCATCATCTCTCTGACACTCCTCGCCACGATCACCGGCGCGCTCGTCGCTACGTTCATCACCACCAACAATGCGAACGCCAACACCTCGGAACGAATTCACGAGTCGAACGACGCGCAGATCACTGCGGGTTTCTGGACCGCCGCCGCGCAGGCCGCCGGGGGCGTCGACCCGATACGCGGAGCGACCGACTCCACCCTCGGCGTCTACACGTCGGGCGATGGCGGATGCGCCCTCGGGAGCGGGGGCCCGACTTTCGTGGTCGGCTTCAAGTGGCGGGAGTGGGCGGCGCGCCAGGACACGTCCGATGGATTCGTCGACAGCTACACGACGCGCGTTGCGAACTACGTCTACCGCTCCTCGACGCGTGAGCTGGAACGCCGTACGTGCGCGAACTCGGCGCCGACCGGAGTCGTCACCCTCGCCAGCCGCGTGGCATCCGTACCCGTCGTCAGCTGCGACGGCGGCGGTGCATGCGCTGCCCTCCCCCGCACGGTGAAGATGGTGGTCACCGAGACCAACGACCCGTACACGGGACCGCAATACAGCTTCGACCTGACCGCGACGGTTCGATCCGACAGTCAAACGACCCGTGACTCCACCAACTCTCAGGGCTCGCCGCTGCTCGTGCTCGGTGGGTCGTGCACGGCCGGGGCTGGCTTCACCGTGGGTGGCAGCACGACGATCATCGTGAACGGGGCGATCGTCGTCGGCGCGACCGATGGCCCCGGATGCACGGCCATGGACGTCAACGGCAACGCGATCAACAACAACAAATATCAAACGGACTCCACGATCTTTGCCAACGGTGGGACATGCTCTCCGGTCAACAAGTGTCCAACCCCCACGAGCGGCTCTTCGTTCGGCAACCCATTCGCCTCATTGCCAGCGCCGTCCACGAGCGGCTGCGGGGCCGGCGCAAATCCACCACCTGATGGGCTCGGCAACTTCGTCCCGGGCACCTACCCCCAGGCGCTCGTCCTCTCGGGGGCGGTACTGATGAATCCCGGCACGTATGTGCTCTGCAATGGGATCTCCGGCTCGACCACGAGTCGCTCGACCGATGTCTTCCTCTACGTGGCCGGGGGCACGATCACCAACCAACTCTCCTTCGTCGCGCCAACGAGCGGGACCTACCAGAGCGTGGGACTCTGGATCGCGACGAGCACTCCGTGGAACCTCCAGGGCGGAACATCGATCAACATCGGCGGCGCGGTCTACTCGCCGAACGCCGCCATCACAGTCCAGGGTCAGGCACTCTTCACGGTGGGGGTGCTCGTCGCCCGCAACATCACCTTCACCGGCAACAGCGGTCAGGATCCTGGGATCACAATCACCGGCACGGGCACGCCGCGGAGTCCGCTCCTCACCGCAGTCACCGGGTCCGCGCTGCGCACCGTCGACCTCTCGTGGACGCCGCAGACCTTCACTGGGATGTCCCCGATCACGAGCTACGAGTACCGGGCCGACCGCGGCCCGGGGTTCGGTGCTTGGACAGCAGTCGCGGGCGGAGCCGCGACCACGAGCATCGTGGATACCTGCGGTACGAGCAACACCGCAGGTGTCCAGTGCCAGTACCAGGTGCGGGCGATCAACGCCATCGGCATTGGCAGCCCCAGCAACCTCGGGATAGCTACATCGGCGTTCGACAACGTTGCTCCAGCGGTGACCATCACTGCGCCGAGCAACGGTGGTCGTACAGGTTTGAGCACGACCATCACCGGCACAGCCGACAACGGCGCCGCAGACTCGGCGACCGTCGTCGTCTCGCTCTACTCCGGAGCGAACTGCACGGGTGCAGTGCAGACCTTCAATGTTGCGCGAGTCGGAACCACGTGGTCGGTGCCCTCGGGTGCGATGACGGCCGGAGCGAAGTCGGTGTGCGCCACGCAGACCGACACGGCCGGCAACGTGGGGGCCGCGGGGCCGATCAACTTCACCGCCGGTCAGGTCACCAACCTCGTCGTCACCAACGGCGGCACGCTCGGACGCGTTGACCGGGGCGACACGGTCGCCATCACGTTTGGCCAGGCCATGAGCTCAGCCTCGATCTGCACCGGATGGAACGGCACCACCGCCCGCACCGGCACCACGGTTCGCGTCGTGATCACCGACAACGACGCGGCAACCGCCGGTAACGACAGCCTGACCGTCACCGACACTCTGTGTCCCAACCTCGTCGTCGGCAAGATCGACCTCGGTGCGACGACGTGGGTGAGCGCGAACACCAGCTTCTTCGCATCTGGTGGCAACTCGAGCAAGGTCCAGTTCGACCCAACCCTCAAGACGCTGACGATCACGCTCGGCACGGGGTCGGGTAGCGGGACGGGCGTACCTGCCCAAACGATGACCTACACACCGGCGATCGCAATGACCGACTCAGTCGGGACGCCAATGACCGCCACGCCCTACGCCTTCGCCAACCTGCGGTTCTAACCACCCTCACAACCGCTTCGCGCGCGCAATACGCGCCAGAAACAGCGCGAAACGCGCGTGGGAACGGGACAGCGGCGGGAGAGTCAGGCGCCGGTGGCGGAGGCGGGGTTGAGTGAGGAGATGTTGGAGCCTTCGATATCCTGCGGGACGAAGGCGGTGGCGATCGCGTCGGCCTGGGTGATCAGACCCTGGGCCACCAGCGCATTCAGCGACATCTCCAACGTCTGGTTGCCTTGGCCGATACCCATCTGCATGGCGTTGCGCAGCTGACGAGTCTTACCTTCACGCACGAGGTTGCTCACTGCAGACGTGGCAATCAGGGCCTCGTACGCAGCCACCATGCCGCCACCGATGCGCGGCACCAATCGCTGCGCGACCACGGCGGAGAGCACGCTCGCCAGCTGCAAGCGCACCTGGGCCTGCCGCTCGGCGGGGAACACGTCGACGATGCGGTCCAGCGCCTGCGGCGCGTCGTTGGTGTGCAGTGACGAGATCACCAAGTGACCGGTCTCCGCGAGCGTGAGTGTGATCGCGATGCTCTCGAGGTCACGCATCTCACCGACGAGGACCACGTCCGGGTCCTCACGCAGGGCGCTCTTCAATGCGCGGTCGAACGACTTTGCGTCGAAGCCGACCTCACGTTGATGCACGACCGCACGTTGGTTCCCGTGGAGGTACTCGATCGGGTCTTCGATCGTGATGATGTGACACGGCCGGGTGCGATTGATCTCGTCGACGAGGGTGGCCATGCTCGTGGACTTTCCCGAACCGGTCGGGCCGGTGAAGAGCACGAGACCTTGGTGCAAACTCGCCAGTGACCGGATCGAATGCGGGAGCCCGATCTCGTCGAAGGTCGGGATGATGTTGTGCATCAGCCGCAGCGCGATCGCCGGACGACCGCGCTGGAAGAACGCGTTTCCCCGAAAGCGGGACTCACCGAATGACAACGCAAAGTCGATGTCCCGATCGGCGATGAACTGCTGGCGCTGG
>JANLTQ010000085.1:0-2523 GCA_031363005.1 Acidimicrobiia bacterium
CCCTCGAACACCGGCGCCTGTTCGAGGACCGGCGACTCGTGTCGCAACCGCACGAACTCTGGGTAGGGGTCTCGCACGTCGTCGGCGAGCATGTCGTCGAAGGTGTCCATCGGTCTACGTGTTCGTTGCGTCCTTCGCCGCCATCCACTCGGTGAGCAGCGTGCCGAAATGTGCCGGGTTGTAGATGTCTTCCTCGCGCAACCCACTGCCCGTTCCCGGCGTAGTCGATCATCGACCAGTTCGTCGTCGAGCGTTCACGCCCGTCGGCGAGGTCGGGCATGTGCGTCCGCGCGCAGAAGACCACCCGACCTCGCTCTTCGTCGAAGAGCACCCAGTCGTGGGTGTAGGTCATCTGGTCGTTCGGGTAGACCTTCATCAGTGGAACGATCCACTCGCGAACCGCCTCCCGGCCGTGCATTTCACCGAAAACGTGCTCGACGTACGTGCGGTCCTCCGTGAACAGATCGGCGAAGGCGTTGTAGTCCGCCGACGCCGCGCACTCGTCGCGTTCTTTCGCCACGACCGGCCGACCTTTGTGCGCTCATCCACGTGATCGGTGGATCAGCGCACAAACGTCAGGGGCCTCGTACTCCTCGGTCCCAGTCGAAGCCTGAACCGCGATTGGGATCAGCGTCACCCTGGGCGTGACATCTATCCCAATCGCCGAGACCGGGCCGCGGAACGCGTTGCGATTTCAGCAAGAGCGGGCCGTGCTCGAGATCGGTCAGGCGCAGCGGGTGGGGTCGGCCGGGTCGGCCGAGCCGGCACACGTCTTCTGAGCGCGGGCGGAGATCACGGCCCAACCCTGGTCGCCCCCTTCGAGGGTGATCTCCACGTCCGTCGACGCGACGGTCGCGTCGGCGCCGCCCGTCTCACGGAGCACCACCACCAGCGGCTCGCCGGTGCGGACGGTCACCACCGAGATCTGACCGACCTCGGACGTGTCACCGCCCCGCCACGCGGCGGCGAGATCCTCGGCGACCGCGTCAGGGCCTTTCGCGAACGGACCAGGTGCACGGGACTTCAACTCCGTGGTCACGTCGGCCCAGGCGGTCACGCCCGGAGACGCGCTTGTCGACGTGGTCGCGCCCGGCTTGGCCGTGGACGACGTCGGCGACTTCGCGGTCGACGAACCCGACCCACAGGCCACGACTCCGATCACCACGGCACCCGCTACGAAGACCTCTCGAACCGATCGCAAGCTCACAAGAACACTCCTTCAACTCTTGAACAAGAACTCGACGTCGTCGCCGAGCAGATCCTCCACCTCTTCGGCCAGCGCGCGGTTCTTCGCCAACCCCGGGTCCGCATCGAGAATCTGCTCTGCCGCCGATCGCGCGAACACTACGTACTTCTCGTCACGCGGCAACTTTCCCAGCTTCAGGTCGCCGAGGCCGGCCTGCCGTTCGCCGAAGACCTGGCCGGAGCCGCGGATCTCGAGGTCTCGTTCCGCGAGGAGGAAGCCGTCGGTGGACTCCACCATCGCCTCCATGCGCGCCTCGCCGTCGGGCGTCGACGGGTCCGCGAAGAGATAGCACCACGCCTCACCGCCACCGCGGCCGACGCGACCCCGCAACTGATGGAGCTGCGAGAGGCCGAACCGGTCCGCGTCCTCGACGATCATCACCGTCGCGTTCGGAACGTCGACGCCCACCTCGATGACCGTCGTTGCCACCAGCACCTGGGTGTCGCCGCGGCGGAACGCGTCCATCGCCGCTTCCTTCTCCGCGGGCTTCATCTGACCGTGCAACAGGCCGAGCGAGTAGCCAAACAACTCACCGCCGGCCAACTCCTCGAACTCTTCGGTCGCCGCCTTCGCCTCGATCTTCGGCGACCCTTCCACTAACGGACACACCACGAACGCCTGATGTCCGGCCGCGATCTCGGCGCGTAAGCGGTCGTACGCTGCGCCCCGTTCGGAAGGACTCGGACTCACCACCTCGGTGGTCACCGGCGTCCGGCCCGGTGGCATCTCGCGGAGCTCACTGCGGTCGAGATCGCCGTAGACGAGCATCGCCGCCGTGCGCGGAATCGGTGTGGCCGTCATTACCAGCACGTCGGGAGAATCACCGAGGCCGCGCAACAACGCGCGTTGCTCCACGCCGAACCGGTGCTGTTCGTCCACCACCGCGAGTCCGAGCTTCGTAAAGGGTGCGTCGCCGTACAGCAGCGCGTGGGTACCGACCACGATGTCGATACTTCCGGCACCCAACCCCGCGGCGATCTTGCGACGGTCCGCGACGCCGACGCGATTGGTGAGCAACGCGACCGACACCGGTCGTTCGGCGAGCAACGTGCCTTCGCTCGGCACCACCAACGTGGAGAGGGTCGACGTCGCCACCGCGTAGAGCTGTTCCGCCAACACTTCGGTCGGCGCCATCAGCGCGCCTTGGTATCCGCCCTGCACCGCCATGAGGAGCGCCGTGATCGCCACCAGCGTCTTGCCCGACCCGACCTCGCCCTGGAGGAGCCGGTGCATCGGAACCGCGCTCGCCATGTCGGCGGCGATCACCGCGATCGCGG
>JANLTQ010000110.1:0-3422 GCA_031363005.1 Acidimicrobiia bacterium
GTGGCCGCGATTCTCGCGGGTAGCTCCTTGGCCGACATCGGTTCGGGTGAGCCCGGAGTTTCGTCAACGCGGATCCGGTGAGCGGCCGAGTTCGCGCATCGAGCGAAGGCCGTTGGTTTCGCGCCGACTCCGATCCGGGAATAGCCTCGCCGGGCGGACGGCAACGAAGGTCGAGGGCGATCGATCATGGAGACTTCACCACCAGCGGGCGTCCAGCTGACGAGCTCCAAGCTGGACGAGTTGGTGCGCGACCTCGAAGGCGCGTCGATGCTCGATCCCATCGCCGCGGCGGCGACCAAGGTGGTTGCGCCATTCGGAAGAGGACGAGCGCGCGAACTGCTGTCCGGCCGAGCCCTGGGCCACGCGTTGCATCCGATGCTGACCGATCTCCCGATCGGTTTCTGGACCAGCTCGTTCGTGCTGGACATCATCGGCGGGCGCGCCGGACGCGCCGCATCGCAACGGTTCATCGCCCTCGGCTTGGTGAGCGTCCCCGTCACTGCGTGGACGGGATGGTCCGACTGGCTCGCCGCCACTCAGCCATCGGCTCCCGGTGCGACTTCCGACGCAGCGTCCGACGTTCCCGCGGTGCGTCGCGTGGGGATCACCCACGCAAGCCTCAACGGTGCTGCGGCGGTCGCCTACGCAGCCTCGTATCGCGCCCGTCGGCGCGACCGATACGGCCGGGGCGTCGCGTACGCGATGCTCGGCGCAACGTTCGCAACCGTGGCGGGACACCTGGGCGGCCATCTCGTGTTGCGCCTCGGCGTCGGCGTCGGCGTCGGCGACCCAACACTGTCACCGTCCGTCGGTGTGTCGTGATCGGAAGGTGAGCTCAGCCATGGACGTCGCCGCACTGCTCGCCGAGATGTACGGACGGATCCTGCCGTTGGCCGAGCAAGCCGTCGATGGTCTCGATCTCGACCAACTCGTCACCCCGCCGGGACCGAGCGCGAATCCGGTCGCCTGGCTGGTATGGCACACCGCAAGGGTGCAGGACCACCACATCGCCGAACTCATGGACACCAGCCAGATCTGGGTCACCGGTGACTGGGCGGTGCGCTTCGGACTCGAACCGGACCCGACGAACACCGGGTACGGGCACACCGCGGCGGAGGTTGCCCTCGTTCGTCCGGCTGACACCGATGTGCTCACCGACTATCTCGAAGCCGTCGGTCGCCGAACCGAATCGATGCTGGCGACCCTGACGCCGGCGGGTCTCGACGACGTGGTGGACGATCGGTGGGACCCGCCGGTCACACGCGGGGTGCGCCTCGTGAGCGTCGTCGACGACAGCGTGCAGCACCTCGGCCAGGCCGCATACGTGCGCGGGCTGCTGTCCTAACCTTGCAGGCGATGGCGCCCGACCCGACTGCACTCGACATCGATCTCGAGCACGAGATGAAGACCCACCGGCGGGAGCTGACGGGTTACTGCTACCGCATGCTCGGGTCCGGCGCGGAAGCCGAAGACGCGGTGCAGGAAACGTTCGTCCGGGCGTGGAAAGCATTCGACCGGTTCGAGGGGCGCTCGTCAGTACGAGCGTGGCTCTACCGCATCGCCAACAACGTGTGCATCGACATGCACCGCGCCCCGCAGCGGCGGGCGCGGCCGATGGATCTCGGCCCGTCGTCGACGGTCGCCACCGCTGAACTCCGGCCCCAGTCCGAGAACACGTTCGTGCAGCCCATTGCCGACGGTCGGGTGATCGACCTCGATGGTGACCCGGCGGCGGTCGCCGACGCGCGTGAGTCGATCCGGCTCGCGTTCGTCGCCGCACTTCAGCACCTGCCGGCACGTCAACGTGCGGTGCTCATCCTGTGTGAGGTCTTGAAGTGGCCGGCGACCGAGGTTGCCGAGCTGCTCGACACGAGCGTCGGCTCGGTCAACAGCGCGTTGCAACGATCACGCGCCACCCTCGCGCAGCTCGAGCTCGAGCAACTCGATACCGCCGTCGACCCCGAGAACGAGGCGCTCCTCGCCCGCTACGTCGCCGCGTTCGAGGCCTACGACATGACCGCGCTGGCGCATCTCCTCCGCGATGACGTCGTGATGTCCATGCCACCCTTCGATCTCTGGCTGCAAGGTCCGAGCAACGTGGTCGAGTTCATGGTCGGGCCGGGCCACGAATGCGCTGGTTCGAAGCTGCTTGCCGTGCATGCCAACGGTACGGCCGCGTTCGGGAGTTATAAGCCGGCCAGCCCCGGTCGTTGGGAACCGTGGGCGGTACAGGTGATCGAGGTGCGCGACGGCGCGATCTCCGGCCATCACAACTTCGTCTACCCGGAACTGTTCGCCGAGTTCGGACTCCCACCGTTCATCGAGGACTGAGCCGGTCTCGTCGGTTCGGGCGTGGTCTCGTCCGCGACTCCGCCCCCGATCAGATCGGCGGCGAGTCCCACGAACTCCACGAGTTCGCGGAGCTCGAGTGGCACGTCAACGAGTCGGATCGACCACCCCATCCGACGCGCCGAGAGCTGCAGTCGCAGGATCCGCTCGACGAGTCCGATGTCGCACCGATCCTGGATCGCAAGTGGTCCGAGCACGATGTCTCGGCCGTCGCACTGCAGGACGATGACCGCGGGTGGGTCTGAGTCGTCGGTGGTTTTGGCCTGCACCTACGAGAGGACGGAACCGCCGCCACGAATTCACCGGTGATTCTCGGACTGGACCGATGATTTCTTCTCCGGCGACCCGTCATGTCCGCACGAGCAAGCTCGCTGGACGAACGGAGAAAGTGCCATGCCTCACATCACGCCGAACCTGTGGTTCGACACCCAAGGTCTCGAAGCCGCCGAGTTCTACGTCTCAATCTTCCCGAACTCCGAGATCACCGACGTCACCTATTACAGCCACGCCGGCCCCGGCCCGGCCGGCACCGTCCTGACTGTGGACTTCCTGCTCGACGGACAAGAACACACCGCGGTCAATGGTGGACCGGAGTTCACGTTCAGCGAGGCCATCTCGCTCCTCGTGAACTGCGCGGACCAGGAAGAGGTCGACTACTACTGGGACAGGCTCCTCGACGGCGGTGAAGCAAGCCAGTGCGGTTGGCTGAAGGATCGGTACGGACTCTCGTGGCAGATCTGTCCCGTCGGCATGGTCGAGATGTTGAACGATCCCGACCCGGCGCGCGCCGAGCGGGCGATGCGCGCGATGTTGGGGATGCGCAAGATCGATCTCGCAGCCCTGCGCGCCGCCGCCGACGGGAAGTAGTCGCGTCTCGCGACGTCATTCCGAAGAGCGGGAGTCAGATGGGTCACCTCCGAACATTCGATCACATCGGCATCACTGTGGCCGACCTCGATACCGCTACGGCATTCTTCGTGGGTCTCGGCCTCGAGATTGACGGCCGAACGTTCGTCGAAGGCGAGTTCATCGACCTGGCTCATGGCCTACGTACGTGGTCCGGACGGGATCAT
>JANLTQ010000157.1:0-6784 GCA_031363005.1 Acidimicrobiia bacterium
TTGGCCGCCGCGGTCTGCTCTTCTTCACGAAGCGCCGCCATGTCCGCCCTCGCCAACGTGCGATCGTCGCCGCCGGCATCGCCACTGGTCACCAGGCAATAGGTCACCTCGATGCCAGCATCACTCCACGTGGCGACCGACCCCGCCATGCCGAAGTCGATGTCGTCGGGGTGAGCGACGACCACCAGGATTCGCTCGACGCCGTCGTCGGTGGCGAACTCGGGGATCTCCATCAGCTGAGCCTCTTGTCGAGCAGTCGGTTGAGCACCTGCGGATTGCCGGAGCCCTTCGAAGCCTTCATGAGTTCACCCATCAGGAACCCACGCTTCTTCTTCGCCAACTTCTCGTCACCAGTGCGGTATTCCTCGATGGCCTCGGGATTCGCGGCCAGCACCGTGTCGACGAGCGCACCGAGCTCACCTTCGTCGCTCACCTGGGCGAGACCACGCTCGGCGACGATGTCCGCCGGACGTTTCGGCTCGTGCAAACACTCGCCCAGCACGTCCTTGGCCAGATTGCGCGACAGCGTGCCGTCGCCGACCAGCGCGCAGAGTTCCGCCAGCGTGACTGGCGTGAGCGGCAACTCCGCGAGCGAGAGACCGGTCTCGTTCAGGTACCCGAGCACATCGCCGTTCAGCCAGTTCGTGACGTCCTTGCCCGGCGCGCCTGCGGCAACGGTCGCCTCCGCGAAATCGGCGAGGCCCGGGGCCTCGAGCAACGTCCGGGCATCGGTCTCGGAGATTCGCCAGTCGGCGATGAACCGAGCACGGCGTGCGGCCGGGAGCTCGCGCACTGAATCGCGGGCCGCGGCGCGCATCGCGTCGGTGGGCGCGACCGGTACGAGGTCCGGCTCGGGGAAGTAGCGATAGTCCTCGGAACCTTCCTTCGAGCGCATCCCGTGCGTGACGCCGGCCGACTCGTCCCAGTGGCGCGTCTCCTGCACCACGCGGCCGCCGGACTCGATCAACTCGACCTGGCGTTCGATTTCGAACTCGATCGCCCGACCGAGCGACCGCACCGAGTTCATGTTCTTGATCTCGGCGCGCGTGCCGAGCGTCTCCGTCCCGACGGGCCGCACCGACACGTTCGCGTCGACGCGCATCGAGCCCTCTTCCATCTTCACGTCCGAGACGCCAATGGCCTCGAGGATGCCGCGCAGTTCGGTGACGTAACCCTTCGCCTGCTCCGAAGTGTGAATGTCCGGACGGCTCACGATCTCCATGAGTGGGACCCCGGCGCGGTTGTAATCCACCAGGCTGTGATCGGCATCGTGGATCCGGCCGCCACCACCCATGTGGGTGGTCTTGCCGGTGTCCTCTTCCATGTGCGCGCGCTCGATGCCGATGCGAACTCCATCGACGTCGAGATAGCCGTCGGAGCAGATCGGCGCGTCGTACTGCGACGTCTGGAAGTCCTTGGGCATGTCCGGGTAGAAGTAGTTCTTGCGGTGGAAGATCGACCGCTCCGGCACGTCGAAGTGGAACGCCTCGCCGATGCGCAACGCGAACTCCACGACGCGCTCGTTCAACACGGGCAGTGAGCCCGGCAGGCCGAGACACACGGGACAGATGTTGGTGTTGGGTTCGGACCCGAACTCGTTCCGGCACCCACAGAACAACTTGGTGGCCGTCGCCAACTCGACGTGCACCTCGAGCCCCATCACCGCTTCGTACCCCGACATGTCAGAATCCTTTCTCATGACGGACAAGCTCGATCCGGAACGGTTCGCGACTCATCGAGCCACGCTCTCCACCGGCGCGACGCTCGCGTACCTGCGCGAAGGAATCGGCGGGGTTCCGCTGCTGTTGGTCCACGGCTGGCCAGAGACCAGACGCATCTGGTGGCGCAACATCGACGCGCTGGTGGAAGCCGGCTTCGAGGTCATCGCACCGGACCTGCGCGGCTTCGGTGACAGTGACGTTGCGCCCGACGGCTTCTACGACGTCGCCGCGTTCTCCATCGACATGTACGCGCTGGTTCACGAAGAACTCGGTCACGACCAGTGCTTCGCCGCCGCGGGCGACGCCGGCGGTCCCATCGTCTACGACCTGTCGCTGCGCTACCCCGGCTTCGTCCCGAAGCTCTGCTACTTCAACACCCTCAATCCGGTGCTGCGCAACGGTGAGTACGAAGCCGCCGGCATCCCGCCCGACGGTGACCGCGCCGCGCGCGCGACCGCGGACTACTTCATCCGCCAAGCGACCGACGCCGATGCCCTCGCCGCCGAGTTGGACACGCCCGCTCGCCGGCGTGCGTACATCGCCGGAATGTACGGACACCGCCTGTGGGGCGCAGCGACGGCGTTCACTCCCGACGTCGTGGACTTCATGACCGAGCCGTTTGCGGATCCGGTCAAGCTCCGAGCGAGCTTCGGGATCTACGAGAGCTCCACCGGTGGCCGGCCCATGAAGGACATGCCGCGCTTCCTCGAGACCAACCCGGTCCCCACCCTCGTGCTGTACGGGCCCGAGGACCACGTGGTCCCGACGAGCTTCCCGGCGCGCTGTGCGGTGGCCTTCGAAGAGTGCATCGGACCCTTCGTCGTCACCGGCGCCGGACACTTCCTGCAGTGGGAAGCGGCCGACGTGTTCAACCGCGCCCTCACCCACTTTTTCTTGTAACTGGCGTTGAACCATCACGGGGCTGCCGCCTCGAGGGCACGCGCGACACGGAACATCACAGGCTCACCGAGCGCCGGCGCGAGCACCTGGACGCCGATGGGAAGGCCCGCCGCGCCAACACCGAACGGCACGCTCATCGCAGCGTGGCCCGCAAGGTTCGTGGGGATCGTGCAGACGTCCGACAGATACATCGCGAGCGGATCGGCGGTCTTCGCGCCGATCTCGAACGCCTCAGTGGCGCGGTCGGCGAGAGCAACACGTCGAAGCGTTCGTAGGCGGCGGCGAAGTCGCGGATGATGAGGGTGCGGACTTTCTGTGCCTTGCCGTAATACGCGTCGTAGTAACCCGCGGAGAGCGCGTAGGTCCCGAGCATGATGCGGCGCTTGACCTCGGGCCCGAATCCGGCGGCGCGCGTCTTCGCGTTCATGTCCGCCACGTCCACACCGTCGGTGCGCAGGCCGTACCGCACACCGTCGTAGCGCGCGAGGTTGGACGACGCCTCCGCCGGCGCGATCAAGTAGTACGCGGAGAGGCCGTACGCGCAGCTCGGAACCGAGACCCGGTCCACGGTCGCGCCCGCCGACTCGAGTGACGCCGCCGCCCGTTCGACCGCGGCCCGCACCTCGGGCGCGATGCCGTCGACGTCGGTGAGTTCTTCGACGATCCCCACGCGCAGGCCCGCAACGTCGAGCCCGTCTCCGAGCGCGGGTGGATCGGCGTGGATCGACGTGGAGTCCATGGGGTCGTGACCCCAGATGGTTTCGAGGAGCAGCGCCGCGTCGTCGACCGTGGTGGCGAACGGTCCGATCTGGTCCAGGCTCGACGCAAACGCGATGAGTCCGTACCGGCTCACCAGTCCGTAGGTGGGTTTCACGCCGACGACACCGCAGAGCGCGGCCGGCTGGCGGATCGAGCCACCCGTGTCCGAGCCAACCGCGAGCGGAGCGAACCCGGCCGCCACCGCGGCCGCGGAGCCACCACTGGATCCGCCGGGCACGCGCGAGACGTCGTGCGGATTGCGAGTGGTCCCGAACGCCGAGTTCTCGGTGGACGAGCCCATCGCGAACTCGTCGAGGTTCGTCTTCGCGATCGGGATACCGCCGGCCGCGATGATCCGCTCCACCGCGGTCGCGGTGTACGGCGGGAGCCAACCGTCGAGGATCTTCGACGAACAGGTGGTGGCGATCCCGCGGGTGCAGAGGTTGTCCTTCAACGCGACGGGCACCCCGGCCAGCGGCCCCGGGTCTTCGCCCCGGGCGACCGCGGCGTCAACCGAGTCGGCCCCGGCCCGCGCCGCGTCGGTCAACACGGTGTTGCATGCGTGGATCTCGCCCTCACGCGCGTCGATCGCAGCGAGGTGCTCCTCCACCACTGAGCGGGCAGTCCGTTCGCCGCGCCGGACGGCCGCGGCAATCTCGATCGCAGTCACGGCGCCTCTCCCAAGATGCGCGGGACTCGAAATCGATGGTCTTCCGCAGCCGGGGCCTGCGCCAACACCTCAGCACGATCGAGTGACGGCCGCACGTCGTCGGCGCGAAACACGTTCTCGAGCGGCAACGGGTGCGCGGTCGGTGGCACGTCGTGGAGATCGAGGGCTTCGATATCTGCCGCGTGTCCGAGGATGCCGCCGAGCTCGCGGGCGAGGTGCTCGACCTCGTCGTCGGTCAGCGCCAGGCGGGAGAGTTTGGCGACGTGGTGAACGTCGGCAGGTGAGATTGGATCAGCCATGAGCCGGCGAGTCTACGAGTGGCGTCCGCCGAGTTTCGGAGCCGCTATCGGTACGGATCGTCCTTGCGGCCGGGGTAGACCCACCAGTCCTCAGACGAGGGTTTCCAGTCCGGGTCTTCGTAGATGCAGTTGACCGGACACACCGGCGGCAGGCACTTACCACACCCTGAGCAGAGCTCGGGCAAGATGACGACGTCGATCCCGTGGTTGAAGATCGCGCCGAACTGCGGCGGGCAGTGGCGGATGCACGTGTCGCAGTTGATGCAGATCGCCATGTCGATCAGCAGGGGCGCACTCTGCCACTTGGGGTTGCGCTCGTGGGTCGCGATGCGTTCTGCGCGCGCGCTGTCGGCCATCGCAGAAATGTAGACGGCGAGCTGCGAAGGCTCCGGGGCCGTGCGTTGCACCGTGGTCGACGCACCGTGGTCGACGCACGGCGAGGACCCTCGATAATCTCCCGGACTCAGCAGTCCCGACGATTGCATTCGCAATGCAGGAGGCCCCCGTGTCGAAGTCCGAGTTCTTGTCCGACGAGTGGTTCAGTGCCGTGACAGCCCTGATGGCCGAACACGGTGCGGATGCACCCGCCACCACGAGCATGATGCTCAACATGGTCGTGACGGACACGCCGTGGGGCGAACGCCAGATGCACATGGGTGCCGTCGACGGCAAGGCCGAGATGGGTCAAGGTCACGCCGACGGCGCGGACGTCACCCTCACCACGGACTACGCGACCGCCAAGGACGTGTTCATCTCCGGCAACCAGCAGGCCGGGATGCAGGCGTTCATGGCCGGCAAGGTCAAGGTTCAGGGCGACATGACCAAGCTGATGATGGCGCAACAGGGCGGCGGCCCCGGTGGGAACCAAGCCCTCACCGACGCCATCCAGGAAATGACTGCCTAAGCGTTCTCTCACGCTCTGGCGTCACCAGAGCCGGTATCGGCGGCACTGGTGACGCCGAAGTGAGACCGAGGAACGCGCTCTCGTAGGGTGCGACGCTGATGGCATTTCGGCGCCCGCACGATCCTCAAGCCGACGACGGTACCGACGCGCTCGTCGACGGCGATCGCGCGCTCCGACGGGGCACCGCTCAGGCTGCCCTGCGCCACCGGGACTTCCGTCTCGTGTGGAGCGGCACGTTCATGTCGAACGTCGGCACGTGGATGCAGAACGTGCTCCTCGGTCAGTTCGCGTACGGGCTGACCAAGGATCCGGGATACGTCGGACTCCTGTACTTCGCCCAGCTCGGGCCGCTGCTGTTCCTCGGCCAGATCGGCGGCGTCATCGCCGACATGGTCAACCGACGCCGTTACCTGATCACGATGCAGGTGCTGCAACTCGTCCTGTCCTTCGGCCTGGCCGGGCTCGCCGCCATCGACCACCCATCAACCACGGCGATCTTCGTCTGCGTCCTTGCCATCGGCATCGTCAACGCGTTGGGCGCACCGGCGATGGGCGCGATCCTGCCGACATTGGTGCCGCGTGAGGACCTGCCCGGCGCCGTGTCGTTGCAGTCCGTGCAGATGAACCTCTCGCGTGTCATCGGCCCGGCCATCGGCGCCCCGCTCTATGCGTTCTTTGGTGCGGCACCGGTGTTCGCCATCAACGCCGCGACCTACCTCTTCGCGGTGGCGGGCCTTGCGCTCGCCCGCTTCGACGCGCGGAATCCGAATCCCGTCGAGGGTCGACCGATGGAGAAGTTGTTCTCCGGGTTCCACATCGCTCGCCGCGATCCCCTCATCCGGCGAGTCCTGGTCACGATGTTCGTCTTCTCGTTCTTCTCACTGATGTTCGTAGGACTGATGCCCGAGATCGCCGCCGCGAACCTCGGCATCCAAGAAAAAAGTCAGACCTACGGCTATCTCTACGCCGCCTTCGGACTCGGTGCCGCGCTCGGCGCTATCAGCGTCGGCACGTACCTCGCCGGGCACTCCAAGCCGGTGATCATGCGCCGTGCCTTGTTCGCCTTCGCCTTCCTGCTCACGGCGTTCGCCCTCGTCCGAGACGTCGCCGTGGCGTTTCCGACCGTCGCAGTCCTTGGCTTTGCGTACTTCATGGTCATCACGTGCCTCTCACAGGTGTTGCAAGCGCACCTGGAAAACGCGGTCCGCGGGCGCATCATGGCGCTCTGGATCATGAGCTTCGGTGGCACCGTTCCGCTGGGTGTGCTCGTGGGTGGCTACCTCGTCAAGGGCCACCTCTGGGGGCTCCCGATCGAACCCGTCAGCATCACTGCGGTCCTGATCGGTGGTGCCGTCGTGGCGTTGGCACTCGTCTGGTATTGCGATCTCATCGCGGTTGGAGCACCTACGCTCGACTCGCCGTAGTCCGTTCGGATCAACCTGGTCGAGACGCGCACGCACACGATCAAGTGCCACACGAGTGATGACGAAGCCAGAGAGATCCCCGGAAAGGACGTCCTGGATGCTGCGCA
>JANLTQ010000453.1:0-8029 GCA_031363005.1 Acidimicrobiia bacterium
CGTCACCCTCAGACGGTGGATCGGTGAACGCGTCCATGGCGGTGTAGATCGTCTCACCCGTCAACCCGCCGACATCGGCGTCCATCGCGAGACGACCACCCACCATCGACGCATGCACACCATCTCGCTCCGGCGGCAGACCACCATCACGACGCGCGCACTCCTTGAAATATGACGCCATCCGACCCAACGACCGGAGATCCTTCTTCACCGCCGCCGCCAACAACTCCGGTTCGACGGCGGCGAGTTCGTCATCGAACCCGGGGACCCGCGCCGACCGCATGATGCGGACCGCACCCGACGAAATCTTCCCCGCCCGCCACGCGGTACGCGTCGCCGGCAGGACCTCACCGAGTTCCCCGGCGCCGATCGCCCCGTGCACATCACCCGGGCGCATCCCCGACCGAGCCCGCAACCATGACGGGGTCGACTCGTAACCATCTTCACGGCCGACACCACGCCGATGACCCGCCAAGGCCAGGTCCGCGAACACCGCCTCTTGACGGTCCAACTCGCGGCGGAACTGCACGATCGTCGACGCGAGTTCGCCATCGGAGAGCTCACCGGGTTCGAGGCTCATCAGTGCGTCGACCCCGCCCCGCAACCCGACGATCGGAGGTGCCACGGCTTGACTGTTTGTCATAGTGCGCACCCCCTCGAACCGGTCGTTTCCCTGCCCTTCACGACCAAATCAGACTACCAGAATACCTGTTCGAAATCAAGCAAAATCATCAGAAATATCAGGACTTTTTTGAGACACCCAGTGACGAACCACCGGCCCGAGTGCGAACGATTTCGGTCAGCGTGCGCGGCGACCTGAGCGACGCATCCCAACCTGGAAATCCTCAAGCCGGGTCTCCTCTCACCGGTCTCTGGAGCACGGACTACGGTGCGCGCCGTGCGGCGTGCGGCGGCGTTGATTGCAATCTCCGCGATGGCCGTGTCGAGTTGCAGCAATAGTCCCGACCGAAAGCCGGCGGCGACCACGACCGCGACGATTCGGATCGTCAACCAGAACCTCTTGCACGGCACTGCGTGTCCCGCGGACAGCAACCGGTGCGATCTGCCTCACCGCGTTGCTCTGTTCAGCCGCCAACTGGTGCGCGGTGAGTGTCCCGAGCTGGTCGCCATCGAGGAGGCGAATCGCCAGACGGTGCAGGCGCTGCGCCGCCACCTCCCCGGACCGTGCGGTTACCGACTCGCGTGGGACGGCGACCCCGGCCAGGATCGAGAGGTCGTGCTGAGCACCCTCCCGATCCTGCGCGTCGAGCGGCGACCGCTCGCCGGACCACTCCGGACCGCGCTCTCGGTCCAGGTCGCCGCGCCGGTCGGTGCCGTCGATCTCGTTGCCACACATCTGGCGAGCAGTAGCGACGATCGACCGTGCGACGCCTCGACCTGCCCGCCCCCGTGTCGGGCCGCCGACACTCTGAACGCTTGCCAAGGCCGGCAGGCCGTCGCCTTCCTGCATGAGGAGCGCCGGTCAGGCTCGGTCGCCATCCTCGCCGGAGACCTCAACGCAACACCGGGTGAGCCGACGATCATGGCGATCACCGCAGCGGGCATGGTGGATACCTTCCTCGCGGCGCGCAACCCCGAGTGCAACCCGACGACCGGCAACAACTGCACGAGCGGACGGATCGACGACTCGCTCATCGACATGAAGAGCGCTACGAGCAAGCAGACCGAGCGGATCGACGACGTGTTCCTGCGCCCGATCCGGCGCTGCACGATCGTCCGACCAACCGGCGTGTTCGCGTCGAACGGCGGGCCGGTAGGCAAGGACGCCATCGTCTTCCCCGCCGATCACGCAGCGGTGATCGCGACCATCTCGTGCCGAACGAGCTCGTCCGATCGTGCAATGGCGCGGAGTGTGGCTTCGACGACCACGACCACGACGACCGCCGAGGGCCCGGTGTCGTCGACGGATCGGGCCGCAATCACTGCCGCATTCACCAACCTCTTCGCACCGAACCCTGACCCCGACGTTCAGCTCTCGACCCTCGAGCACGGCGACGCACTCCGCGAGTCCTTCATCGCTCGCAAGCAGCAAGTCGGTGACCTTGCGACCAAGACCTCGGTTCGCATCGAGTCGTTCGACGGCCAGACCAGCGACGTGGTCAGGCTGACATTCTCCATCCTGCTCGATGGCAACGTGGTCCTCGATCACCTACCAGGGCAGGCGAAACTCGTCGGCGCGCGTTGGTTCGTCGCCACCCAGTCCTACTGTCAGGTCGCCACCCTCGGTATGCCCACAATTCCGGAGCCGTGCAGATGAACGAGTCCACCGAGTCCACGCAGTCCACGCACTTCCGAACGTGTCCGCTGTGCGAGGCGATGTGCGGGCTCGAGGTACAGGTGACCGACGGTCGGGTCACGCGTATTCGTGGCGACCGTGAGGACGTGTGGTCCAAGGGCTACCTCTGTCCGAAGGGCACTGCGCTCGGTGCGTTGCATCACGATCCCGATCGCATCCGCGTGCCGATGATCCGCACCGGCGACCAGTGGGAAGAGGTGGACTGGCCCACCGCGTTCGCGAAGTGCGACGAACTCATCGCGGGCGTCATCGAGCGTCACGGCAAAGCCGCCGTCAGCGCGTACATCGGCAACCCGACGGCCCATAACTTCTCGCTCGGCCGCTACGTCGGACTGTTCATCGGCCTGTCCCAACTCCCGGTCGTCTACTCCGCGGGCACCGTCGACCAGTGGCCGAAAAACCTCACCAGCGCGCTCCTCTACGGCGGCATGTGGTCGATCCCCACGCCCGACGTGCCGCGCACCGACTACTGGATCGTGATGGGCGGCAATCCCCAAGCGTCACAGGGCAGCCTGCTCGCGTGCGCAGACATCCTCGGTGAGCTCGACGGCATCAAAGCGCGTGGCGGCAAGGTCGTGGTCATCGACCCGCGCCGGACCGGCACTGCGGATCGCGCCGACGAGTGGATCCCGATCGTCCCCGGTACCGATGCCGCGTTTCTCATGGCGATGGTCAACGTCCTCTTCGAGGAAGACCTCGTGCAGCTCGGCGACGTGCACGACCTCATCGACGGCGTGGACGCGGTGCGCGCCGCGGCAACGAACTTCACGCCCGAGCACGTCGAGCAGACCACCCGCATCCCGGCCGACGTCATCCGGCGGATCACGCGCGAGTTCGCCACCACTCCACGCGCCGCGCTCTACGGCCGGATCGGTACGTGCAACCAGGAGTTCGGGACGCTGGCGTCGTGGCTCGTCGACGTCGTCAACATCCTCACCGGCCACTTCGACACGCCCGGCGGCATCATGTTCGGCAAGCCGATCGCGTGGGGTGTGAACTCACTCCCGAATCCCGAACTCGCCGACGGCGTCCAGCTCGGCAAGTGGAAGTCACGCGTCCGCGGCATCCCGGAGGTACTCGGCCAGGTTCCGGTCTCGTGCATGGCCGAAGAGATCGACACCCCGGGACCCGGGCAGGTGAAAGCGCTCATCACCATCGCCGGTAACCCGGTCATCAGCGCGCCGGGCGCAGCTCGTCTCGACGCCGCGCTCGACGAACTCGAGTGCATGATCAGCATCGACAATGCGCTGAACGAAACCACCCGTCACGCCCACGTGTTGCTCCCCGGCCTGTCGGCGCTCGAACAACCGCACTTCGATGACCTCATCCCGATGTGGCAGGTCCGCAGCGCGGCCCGATTCACCGATGTGATCTTCGACGCCGGTGACCGGCCGGCCGAGTGGGAAATTCTCACGCGCCTCGGCGCCATGTGCGCGGGGATGCGAGACGCGGACATCGACGTTGCGATGCTCGACGACGGCTTTTTCGGTGCGTTGGCCGAGGCTCAAGGCGTCGACCAATCGGTGGCGCTCGCCGGCTCACCGGGCGTCGGACCGCTGCGGCTGCTCGACCTGCAGATCCGCACCGGTCCGTGGGGAGACCGGTACGGCGACGTGCCCGACGGGCTCAGCCTGCAGTCGTTCCGAGACGCGCCGCATGGAATCGACCAAGGTCCGATGGTGCCGCGCGTTCGCGAAATCCTCGCCACCCAAGACGGACGCATCAACCTCGCGCCCGAGATCGTGCTCGCCGACCTCCCGAGGCTGGCCGCTCGCGTCGAGCGCGCCGACGACGGTCTCGTGCTCACCTCCCGCCGCCACCTGCGCTCCAACAACTCCTGGATGCACAACGTGCCCGTCCTCATGAAAGGCAAGGACCGGTGCACGTTGCTGATCCATCCCGACGATGCGATCGCGGCCGGCGTCACGCACGGCGACCTGGCGCGTGTGAGCAGCGAAGCCGGGACCGTCGAGATCGCGGTGGAGATCAGTGACGAGATGATGCCGGGAGTGGTGTCACTCCCCCACGGCTGGGGTCACGACAAAGCGGGGACGCGCATGTCGGTGGCACGCGAACACGCGGGCGTGAACAACAACTTGTTGGCACCAGTGGACCTCTACGACCCGCTCTCCAACAACGCGGCGGTCAACGGCATCCCGGTGGAGGTTGTGCCGGCCTGAGCGGCGACGCACGGGCGCGGGCTACTTCCCGGTTCCGGGTAGGCCCTTCCAGTTGGGAACCGACGGATGGGCGGTGCCCGCCGGGCCGGTGCCGAATGCGACCAGCACGTTCATCGTCGCCGTCACGATCGTGGGGTTGTACGGCGACTCGGGGAACTCCGGCGGGTTGAGCTTGCTCACCCAGTAGTTCGTGCCGCTGGCGAACACCCCCGCACCACTCGGTGCCGTGTAGTAGGTGACATCGGAGAATCCCGCCTTGCCGCGACACGAGATCGGCGAATGCCCGACGATCTCGACGTTGTCCGGCCCACCCTGTCCGTGGATGTACTGGTCGTACTCCGAACCGACGACGATCTCGAGGTGATCGCCGTCCTTGAGCCCCAACCCCGCCCAGATCCACGACGAGGCTTCACTCACGACGAGGTCGGCGCGCACCGGGTTGCACTGGTACTGCTGGCCGATGAGGCGCGCTTCGGGACGGTTCAAGGGGGACTCGCGGAAACTCACGGTCGTCTGCGCGGGATCCGTCGAGCGGATGGGGTCGGCAGTCGATCGGTAATTCACCATGTGGCGATCCACGCCCACCGCGGAGGGTTCGAACCGAACCTGGCGGTAGACCGCGTTCGCGCCGAGGAACGCGAGGTTGACCCCCGCATTGCGCGCACCCTCGGCGCCGTCGTACATCGACTTCGACCAGTACTCGTCGTGCCCGAGCGACACCATGGCCTTGTGCTGAGTGAGGAGGAGCGGACGTTGATGCAGATCGACGCTCGTCATGTACGTGACGTCGAGCCCTCGTTCTTCAGCCCGCATGATGAGCGGGAGTTCGTTGCCGATGAAGTCGCCCGAGCCGTCGGTCGTCTTGTCGTACGGCCGGTCGAAGGACACCATCTTCGAACGTTCGCCCGACCCGCCCGCCGAGCAGTCGTACAACGAGCACCCACCCCACCGGTTGTAGGCCTGCCAGCTGCTCACGGCGTTGACGATGACGTACGCCGCGGTACTGGCGTCGTCTCGCACGGCGAGGGGGACCCACCGTTGTTGTCCGGTGGAGGCAACGAGTTTCAGGAGGTAGGAACCGACCGGCCACTGATCGTCGATGGCAATCGACGTCGACTTCTGCCACCGGGCTTCGTAGGAGTTGGTCGCCGGTATCAGCGTGGCTTTGGCCTGCACCGTTCCGGGAACGGGCGGCGAGGTCCACACGAGGCGCGCGCCGAGCCCCTGATACCAACCCATGCGGTAGGCCTCGACCGTGAAGCTCGGCGCGATGGTGGTGGCGAACAGATCGACGCTCTCGCCGTGCTGGGCACTGGTGACGTTGAGGTACCCCTCGATGTCATGCGCCGCACCGTCGTTGGTGACCCGCCAGTTTCCGGTGCCCGGTTTCGCGTTCTCGTCCGCGATGAGCTGGCTGTACGGCGGCACGAGCTTCGGCAACGTGGCCGGCGGGGCGGCGCTGGTGCTCGTCGCGCGGGCCTTCGCGGTCGTCGGGGAACTCGCGGCGGACCCGGTGTCGTCGCCGCGGAGCTGGAGCGCACCCAGGGTCGCGAGTGCCACCAACCCAGCACCACCGAGCGCGGCCAACCGGCGTCGGGACCGCCGCCGGCGCCTGATCGCCTGGCGCTGGCGTCGCGTCAACGACGGGCGCGACGCATCCTCGGAAATCACCGATCCAGCGTACCGATACATACCGCCAGATTTCGGGACCCCGCCGACATCGGGTGCCTCGGCGTAACCTCCGCGCCATGAGTGACGCCGATCGCATTGCTGCCCTCACCGACCAACTGCTCGCCGAACACGACTCGACGGATCGCGTCGCGTTCCGTGGCGCGCAGTACGACCTCGGACTCGGGTGGGTCCACTTTCCCGTCGGCCTCGGCGGGCTCGGCGCCGATGCGAAACTCCAACGCGTCGTCGAAGAGAAGTTGCGTGACGCCGGGGTCAAATACAGCGAAGTCGGATGGAACGGTTTCGGGCTCTTCCTTGCAGCGCCGACGATCGTTGCCCACGCGCACCCCGATACCGCCACTGCATTGTTGCGGCCGTTGTTTACCGGCGAAGAGATCTGGTGTCAGCTCTTCAGCGAGCCCGGCGCCGGCAGCGACCTCGCATCTCTCGCGACGCGCGCAGTGCGCGACGGCGACGAGTGGGTGGTGAACGGTCAGAAGGTCTGGAACTCGCTCGCGCACATGGCCGATCGCGGGATGCTCGTCACTCGCACCGATCCCGACGTCCCGAAGCACCGCGGTCTCACGTACTTCGCGCTCGACATGCACGCGCCCGGGGTGGAGGTCCGGCCGCTGCGTCAGATCACCGGCGAGGCCGAGTTCAACGAGGTGTACCTGACCGATGTCCGTGTGCCGGATTCCGATCGCGTCGGCGATGTCGGGGACGGCTGGCGCGTTTCGATGACCACCCTCATGAACGAACGCGTCACCATCGGTGGCTCGGTGGCCACTCGTGAATCCGGCCCAATTAGTGACCTCATGAAGGTGTGGCGCGATCTGCCGGCCGATCGGCGCGCCGACCCGGTGGCTCGAGATGCCGTCACCAAGTTGTGGATCGAAGCCGAGGTGCTGCGCCTCACCAACATCCGTGCGAGCCAGAACCGAAAAGCCGGAGTTGCGGGTCCCGAAGGATCGGTGAGCAAGCTCGCGTTCGCCGAGGTGAACAAGCGCATCTATTCCGAGGCGATCAACGTGCTCGGACCCGAAGGCGTGCTCATCGACCACTACGACTTCGTGCGCCCGGAGTCCGCGAACCTCACAGGCGGGCTCGACATTCGCAAGATGTTCCTGCGCGCGCGTGCCAACTCGATCGAGGGCGGAACCTCGGAGATCCTCCGCAACATCCTCGGCGAACGCATTCTCGGATTGCCCGGCGAACCGCGAACGGACAAAGAGCTGCCGTGGATCCAAGTGCCGCGCAACTGAATCGGTTCGGGGCGGCGTTCCGCGGAACGCTTCGTGGGGCCCGACGGCCCGAACGAGTTGCCGGATGTGTCGTTAGGGATTGGTCGGGTGCGCAGCGTGCCACTTCGCGACCGCGCGGTCCCAGACCCTCCGGTCTCGCGTCACGGTGAAGCACTTGGGCAGACGGTCGGGATACCGACCCTTGCCGAGCCACACGACGACGTTGTTCGAACACTTCAGGTCGTAGCCCTTCGGGAGCCCGAGGTTCTGGTGATTCGGCTTCGAGTCCACCCGGAACACATTGTTCGCCACCACGAGCTTGGGTGAGACGGGTGCGTCCTCTTCCCACTTGAAGAAACCGCCGTGGCCCGGTGCCTTGCCCTTGTACACCGTCGGCATCGCTTGCAACCGCACCACGTTGTCGCGGATCGTGTACGTGTTCGTACGACCGTCGACCTGATCTCCGGACGACGGACGGGCCGAGAACGCGACGTAACAACCGTCGAGGAAACTGTTCTGCACGACGCCCGAGTAGAGCTGGTCGTTCTCGATGCAGTCGTCGTGGATGAACGACAGATGCGCTCCGTCGATCGTGAAGTCGCTCGCGCCGGCGCGCA
>JANLTQ010000168.1:0-7446 GCA_031363005.1 Acidimicrobiia bacterium
CTGGCCGCCGCCCGGGCCGCCCGCCCGTTGGTGGGACCCGGCTGGCCCAGCGTCACGACCGCCCTCGTCTACGCGATCGTTCCGATCGCCCGGAACGCGACCGCACGCGGCGAGCTGGGACCGCTGGCGCTGTACGTCGGCGCGCCACTCGTCGTGCTCGCGCTGTTCCAGGTCGGCGGGCTCGTGGAGTCACGGTGGCCCCGGCGACGGATCGCAGTGCTCGGTGCACTCGGTGTGGCGACGATGAGCGCGTTCTGGCCACTGGCGATCGCGCTCCCGCTCGTCATCGGCCTGGGTGTGGTTGCGGTAGCGCCGATCACTCGCGATGGATTTGCCGGTCTGGTTTCTCTGAGTCGGGCCTCGCTGGTCATGGTCGGTCTCGCGCTCCTGGCGCTGTTCCCGTGGCCGCTGGCCTTTCTCGCCGGCGGTGACCGCGCCGGCGCGCTCGGAATCGTGTACCAACCGGTGAGTTCGTTCGGCTCGCTGGTCCGACTTGCGATCGGTCCGAACGGCGCGGGCTTCGGGAGCTGGGCCTTCGTCGTGGTCGGGCTGGCGGTCACGATCATGGCGAGCGGTCCGCGAGGGATCTGGTGCGTCCGGCTGTGGGGCATCATCGTCGTCAGTTGGGCGTTGGCGGCGCTGCCCTCGTGGCTCGGTGCAGCGAGCCCCGAGGTCGACGGCCTGCTCGTTCCTGCCGCGTTCGCGCTGGCACTCATCGCGGGGATCGGCGTGGCTGCGTTCGTCGAAGACGTGCAGCGCGGGGGTCTCGGATGGGGTCACGCGCTGGCCGCAGTCTCGATCGTCAGCCTCGCGCTCGCCACCTTCACCTACATCGGTGACACCGCCGGCGGCCGCTGGCATCAACCCAGCTCGGACTGGAACTCGACGTTGTCGTGGATGCACGCCCAGCGTGACCGCGGCCCGTTCCGAGTGCTGTGGGTCGGGACTCCTGCGGCGGTCCCTGGCGCACTCCACCGCGCCGGTTCCGCGGTGTTCGCGCTCACGAACGATGGCCCGGGCGATCTCCGGGACGGTTTGGCGCCACCCGGTGGCGACGGTGTGGCCGCGGCCCACGCCGCAGTCGACCAGCTGCGGAACGACGGTACGACCCGCTTCGGGCGGTTGGTCGCACCGATGGCGGTCCGCTACATCGCCGTCCCGTCGCGGCCCAGCCCGGGACCAACGAGCTCCTCGGAAGCGCGCGGTCCCTTGGCGGCCGCGTTGGCGCATCAGCTCGATCTCCGCCAACTCGAAGTCGCGCCCGGCATGACGCTGTACGAGAACGCGGCGTGGGTGCCGGGTCGCGCGATCCTCGTGGACCCCCCGGCCGCGCGCCCGACGGGCGAGACCGCGCTGCGTCAACGCGCGCCGGGAGCAACCGGCGCCCGGGATGCTGTGGTCTGGTCGCAGGGCTACTCGGGCGATTGGCAGGTCGGCGGCCGCCGCGGCGCGGCAGTGAGACACACCTCGGTCTTCGGCTGGGCCAATGCCTTTGCACCGGCCGGCTCGGTCTCCGCGTCCGAACCCATCACGTTCGCCAAGCAGTGGTGGCGTTGGGTCGCGCTGCTCATCGAACTCGTGATCGTCGGTGCGCTGCTCCGGCGAGCGGCACGGCGGGGCCGACGCGGCCGCGGCCGAGGTCACATCCGGACGGACGCCGGGACCGTCGGAGCGGCCACCTCGCTGGAGTCGACACCATGAGCGTGACCCGACGCCTCTGGTTCGCGCTCGCGCTCGTGATCGTCTTCGTGATCGGTGGAATCGTCACCAGCCGCGAGTCGACCGTGGTTCGGTCAACGGTCCGTGGACCACGCGTCGACGCCTCCGCGTCGGTGTCCGCTTGGTACTGCGCCGAAGGAACGTCGATTCCGAACGGCCGCGCGGATGAAGAGATCGTGATGGGCAATGTGGCCACCACGCCGTCGCGCGCGACCGTCACCGTGTTCGGCGGCAGTGCGGCTCCCGCAGTGCGGCGTCGTTACACCGTTGCTCCCGGTCGGGTCGTGCGGGTTCGGGTCGCGGACATCGCGCCGTTGGCCGAACCGGGCGTGGTGGTGGAGGTCAGCGGCGGCGCGACCGCCGTCGAACATCGGATCCAACGAGGAACCGACGGCGCGCTCGGACCGTGTGCGCGCGAGCCTGCGAGTCATTCGGACTTCGCGGCCGGCAGCACGCTCAAGGGTGCCGAGACGTGGCTGGCGTTGTTCAATCCGTTCCCGGATGACGCGATCGTGGACGTCCGCGCCACCACCCCGGACGGTGTGCGCGCCCCTGGCGCGCTCCAAGGGATCGTGATCCCGCGCTTCACTCGGGTCAGTGTTGCGCTCCACGACCTCGTCCCGCGCAGTGACCTGGTGGCGATTTCCACGAGTGTGCGCCGCGGTCGGGTCATTGCCGAACAGAGCGTCGCCCTGGACGGTTCCGACGGTCGTGCTGGGCTGGCGATGAGCCTGGGTGAAGACCTGGCACGCGAGTGGCGATTCCCTGTCGGTGTGATCGGCTCGGGCCGCCAAGAGCGGCTCGTGGTGGCCAACCCCGGCAGCCGTGACGCGCGGGTGACGGTGGGATTTACCCTCGACGCCGCCGCCGCCGTCGAGCCGGTCACCGTGATCGTGCCGGGAACTACCGCGCTGAGCGTCGACCTTTCGCGAGTCCCCCCCGACGTCGGCTTCTCGACTCGCGTGCGCTCCTCCCGTCCGATCGTCGCCGAGATGATCGGCGCCAGCAACGCGCCGCAAGGTCCCGAGGTTCGCGGTCTCGCCAGCGATCTCGGTTTCGGCGCCGGCGCCCGCCGCTGGGTGGTCGGGCCCGCTCGGCTCGACGCGACGTCAATCGACGGACTCGCCGTCCTCGCCACCGACGGCCGTCGTCACCGCGTCCGGATCGTGCGTGTCCAAACGAACCGTGAGCGCGTGGTCGCGCGCGCCGAGGTTCCGGCGATCGGTCGGGTGAGCATCGATCTGACCAAGCTCGGGGCATCACCGACGGTGGCCCTGGAGCTCCGCGCCGATGGTCCCGTCGTCGTGGAACGGGTGTCCTCGAGCCCGGGTCTGACCCGATCCCACGCCGTGGTCAACGCGGCTCCCTGAGTCCCGGGGTCAACGAACCCCAGCGAGGGGTTCAGGTCACGATGGCGTGGAGTCGGCCGGACCGGACGCGTCGATTTCGGCATCGCGTTCGGCTGCGGCCTGCTCGGCCTGGACCGCGACCATGACCGCCTCGAAGATCTTGGCCGCGTCTTCGTCGAGGTGATTGCGGGCTTTGAACAAGACGAACGCGCCGAGGTACACGGGCGGAGTGACGATCCACAGTGCCGTGCGCAGGTTCGTCAGTTCCGCCAACTGGCCGACCACGAACGGCGCCGCGGCCGCACCGAGGATCACCGACACGATGTTGAAGGCGCCGAAGCCCGCACCGCGCAGATGGGCGGGCACGGCGTCCGCCACACCGGCGCGCAGCGCAGGAATCGCGAGCCAAATCGTGAACATGCCGACGAGTTCCAATGTCCAGGACAGTGGAAACGGCATCGGGATGTACGAGAGCGCGAAGAACGTGACGCCCGCGGCGATGCAATACGCAGGGATGACCACCCGCGCGCCGCGGATTCGGGTGGCGTACCGGTCGGCCACCCGCCCCCCGAGGAGCAGCCCGGGAATCCCGCCCGCGATCAGGAGCGCGGCAACCGCCGAGGTCGACTCCTGCTGGGAGAGACCGGAGTAACGATCATGGAACGGGGCGAGCCAGGCTCCCACGGCCTGGGCCGTGAAGAGCAGCGATCCGACGCCGGCCAACGCGAACCGCAGGGTCGGGATCGCCAGGATGACCTTCATGTCCTGCACGAGGCCGCGCCACATGTCGACGAAGAATCGCTTGATGCCGTGTTCGAAGAGCTTGACGTTCTGCACCGTTTCGCCGGTGGTGTCGAGTCCGAGGTGCAATCGATCGGCCTCACCCCGTTTGGGTTCGCGCAATCGGTACGCCACGATCGCGATCAAGAACCCGGGCGGTCCGACGGCGAGAAACGCCCACTGCCAGCCCGCCGCCTGACCGATCGCACCGCCGAGCCCGATGCCGATCGCCGCGCCCGTGAGCCCGAGGATCTGTTGCAGGGAGAACGCGCTGGCCCGCACGTTGGTGGGGTAGAAGTCCGAGATCAGGCCGTTCGCCGACGGTTCGGTGATCGCTTGCCCGAACCCGAGTACCGCGCGCCCGAGGAGCAGCTGGCCGAAGTTCTGGGCCGCCGCGGTGATCATGGTGACCGCACTCCACGCGATCACCGTATGGCCGAGGGTGCGAGTGCGATGCCAACGGTCGGCGAGATACCCGGCCGGGACCGTGATCAGGCCATTGACCAACACGAAGATCGAGAGCAGCAGACCGATCTCGGCGTCGCCGATCCCGAAGTCGTGCTTCAGCTGCGGGATGACGCCCCGCAAGACGTTCTGGTCCACCTGGTCGATGAGGATGACCAGGCCGAGCACCCACATCGGCCACGGACTGACGCGCGCGGTCTCCGCAACCGGTGCCGCGGGCACCGTCGGTTCTGTTGCGTCCATTTGGCCCCCGTCCTCCTCAAGCCGGCGGGCAGTCTCGCGCACGAGCGCGGTCGCGCTCGGCGGCACCGGTAGGTTCATCAGCGTGCTGGTTCGGATCCTGATTGCGGTTGTTGTGCTCGCCGGGTGCGGGGTTGTCGCCATGGTGTTCGAACGCCGTCGTCAGGCGTCGGGTGCGCCGGTGCGTGACCCATATCCCATTCCGCGCCAGCTCACTCGAGCCGACTTTCCTCGCCCGGATGCACCGTGGCTCGTGGCGCTGTTTTCTTCCACGACCTGCGACGGTTGCGCCGCGATGCGCGAGAAAGTGTTGGCGATCGACACCGCGGAGGTTGCGGCGATCGAGGTCTCGTTCCAGGCCGATCGCGCGATCCACGAGCGGTACGAGATCTCAGGGGTACCGATGGTCCTCGTTGCGGACGCGGAGGGCGTGGTGCAGCGTGCGTTCCTCGGAGCGGTCAGCGCTACCGACCTCTGGGCCGCCGTCGCCGCCGCACGCGACCCCTCACTCGACATCCCTCACGGCCTCGACATCCTCTGACTCTCGGCGGCTCCGCCGCCGAGAGTCAATCAGTCCGGGATGGGGGGCGTGGGCCAATGAAAGCCCGAGCCGCAGCGCAGCGGAGGCGAGCAGCGGCGCAGCGAACCTCCGTCCGGCGATCGGACGGAGTGTGAGCGAAGCCGCAGATAAGTAGGAGCCGCAGACAGTCAGTCCGGGATGGGGGCGAGGGGAGTGCCCTCTTCGTCGACGGCTTCGACGCGACCATCGGCGTGGGTGAAGGTGCGGGCACCGCCGGCGTGGTAGCCGACCGCACCATCCACGAGCCGCTCCACTTCGAGGCCGTCGAGGGTCTCGTGTTGGATGAGCGCCTTGGCGATCGCGTCGAGACCGTCTCGGTACTTGGTCAGCAATGCGACGGTGCGCTCTTCCCGTGACCGCAGAATCCGCTCGACCTCTTCGTCGATGACGCGTGCCGTCTCGTCGGAGTAGTCGCGAGTGTGAACCAGGTCTTCGCCAAGGAAGACCGCGCCTTGCGATCCCCATGCCATCGGACCGATCCGGTCGGACATTCCCCACTCCCGCACCATGCGGCGAGCAATCTCGGTTCCCCGCACGAGGTCGTTGCTCGCGCCGGTGGACTGAGACCCGAACACGAGCTGTTCGGCAACCCGCCCGCCGAGCATCACGCACAGCATGTCCTCGAGGAAGTTCTTGTCGTGCGCGTAGCGCTCCTCCTCGGGCAACTGCTGGGTCATGCCGAGCGCCATGCCGGTGGGGAGGATGGTGACCTTGTGGACGGGATCGGCGTGATCGAGCACGTACGCCGCGATCGCGTGGCCGGCCTCGTGGTAGGCGGTGTGTTCCTTCTCTTCTTCGTTCATCACGACGGTCGGGCGCTTGAGTCCCATGAGGATCCGGTCCCGCGCGTCCTCGAAGTCTTCGCGGTGCACGGAGTTCTCGCCCCGGCGGACGGCGAAGAGTGCCGCTTCGTTGACCAGGTTGGCCAGGTCCGCTCCGGACATGCCCGGCGTACCGCGCGCCACGATCTCGATGCGCACGTCGTCGGAGATCTTCTTGTCCCGGAAATGAACCTTCAGGATGTCCGTACGCTCGTCGAGCGTCGGCAACGGCACCATGATCTGGCGGTCGAAGCGGCCGGGACGCAGCAGCGCCGGGTCGAGGATGTCGGGACGGTTGGTGGCCGCGATCATCACGACCCCTTCACCGGACTCGAAGCCGTCCATCTCGGCGAGCATCTGGTTCAACGTCTGCTCACGCTCGTCGTGACCGCCTCCGAGACCAGCCCCGCGCTTGCGTCCGATCGAGTCGATCTCGTCGATGAAGATGATCGCGGGAGCTTGCTTGCGAGCGGTCGCGAACAGGTCACGCACGCGCGCCGCACCGACGCCGACGAACATCTCCATGAAATCCGAGCCGGTGATGGCCACGAAGGGCACGCCCGCCTCGCCGGCGACGGCGCGAGCGATGAGCGTCTTTCCGGTTCCGGGGGGACCGACCAGCAGCACGCCCCGCGGGATGCGGGCACCGATCTCCTTGAACTTGCCGGGGTTCTTCAGGAAGTCGACGACCTCTTTGATCTCTTCCTTCACCGGCTCGTAGCCGGCGACATCACCGAAGGTGGTCTTCGGCTTCTCCGCGTCATAGACCTTGGCCCGGCTCTTGCCGATGTTCATGACCGCACCCATCTGGCCCTGAGCGCGGCGGTTCATCCACACGAAGAACCCGATCAGCGCGGCGATGGGCAGGAGGTAGATGAGGATCGGGAGCCACGGGTTCGAGGTCTCACGGGTGTAGTGGATATCCACCTCTCGCGCGCGCAGCTGCTTCAACTCGCTGGACTGCAGGTCGTCGTTGGGCCCGGCCGAGGTGAACTCGGTCTCGTTCTTCACCGGCTCGGTGAACTTCCCGCTGATCTTCCCGGTTTGGGGGTCGTAGTCGACGCTGGCGATCTTGTCTTCCGCCACCAGCTTCGAGAAGCGGCTGTAGCTGATGGCCGCTTTGGAGTTGGTGTTGCTGTTCAGGGTGGTCATGAACAACACCACGGCCACAACACCGACGATCGCCAGGGTGACCCAGCGGGACCAGGGCTTGGGCGCGGGGCCCGGCGTGGCGGGACCCGTCGGTCGATCGGGGCGAACGGGCGGCCGGTTCGGCGGTGGTGTGCTCACGACGGAGGGTGGCTCCTGAATCGGGGTGGGCCGGAGATGCAATGTTACGACCCCTGACGCTCTCGATCAGTACGGCGTACCTATGGCTCGTCCGGTCGCCGACCAAGGGACGCGGGAAGCATTTGGGCTCCCTACCGAGCTGTACGCCTCCGCTTCGCTACGGCTCTCGTGTGAGTTGAGCGCGATCGCAATCAAGTTTCGT
>JANLTQ010000049.1:0-3477 GCA_031363005.1 Acidimicrobiia bacterium
ACGCGCTACATCTCGCCGCCACTGTTCCCGGTCCGGCTGACCGAGCTGCCCTGCGATCTCCACCTCCATGACCTGAACCACGACACCATCGACATCCCGGGCTTCTCGGTACACAACGAACTGGTGTGTCACCCCGGTCCCACCGTCGGCTACCGGGTCGAAGACGACGCCGGAACGTTGGCGTACCTCCCCGATCACGAACCGATGCTGGCATGCAGCCGATTCGCGGACTCACCCGAATGGTGCTCCGGATTCGAGATCGCGTCGGGGGTCGACCTGCTCATCCACGACGCCCAATACACGAATGTGGAATACGAAGCCCGTGTCGGCTGGGGTCACAGCACCTTGGACCATGCCCTCGCGTTCGCGCGCCTCACGAAGGTGAAATGGTTCATGCCCTTCCACCATGACCCCGCGCACAATGACAACATGCTCGACGCCTTCTTCGACGACCACGCCACCGAGCCGTTCACCATGCTTCCTGCTCGCGAAGGCACGACCGTCGATCTCGCCGAACTCTCCGACGCCTGATCGCGTCGAATCACTCGAGCGGCATGCGCCAAACCGTCGGCGCGGTGCCGGCGAAGAGTTCGTTGAAATTCCAGAGTTCGATACGCCACGGCTCGATGCGGAGAAACCCGTACTCGGGATGGGTCGGCGCTTTGAAGAACTGCTCCAGCGGATAGCCCTCCGGCTTCGTCTTGTACAGATCCCAGAGCCGTTGCCGCTCGGCGTCGTCATCGACCCAGGCAACGCGACACTCGATGTACACCTGCTCGTGCGACTGGTCCCAGTACGCGAGCGACACATACGGGTTCCGTCCGAGGTGCTGCGCCTTGAACGAGTGCCGCCCGGTGGCGAGCCATCCGACGGGTTCCTCCCACACGGGATGCACGAGTCGTCCTCGCGGCCGAGCGCGCGAATCCACCGTCGCCATCGACGCCCACTGTGTCTTTTCGATGCGGCGCCGAAACTCGACTGCTATCTCCGCAAACTCTGTGACTGCCACCTCAGGATTCTGCCAGCGTTTCGGGCTCGTGTCATCAGCCGACGCGAGCAGCGACGCTCGAATTGCTTCGGCGCGGCTGAGCCCCGAATCTTCGAGCAACTGCGCCTGCCACGCGTCGTCGGCGAGCCGGACGGAACTCGCCTTGGACACCTGCCCAGGATGCGGGTTGTCGTCACGGCGCAAAGAATTCTTCCAGAACCCGGGCGTCCCGACGGGCTCGGGCGCCTTCAACGTACAAGTGGCCGGCGATTTACCCACGACCATCGGGTTATGAACTCGACGCGCTAGGGCATCGGACCGGACCATTTCCGGAGCTGATGGCGATGCGGTGCCGTCTCGTTCACGCGGTCAAACAGTGCGGCAACAAAGACCAGAGTTAGCCAACGCGGTCCCAGGAGCCGCAGCCCTTCGTCTGGAAGAACTGACCTGGCGAGACCTGTGCGTAGGCGACACCGTCACCGAAGTCGTTCTCGATGATGTCGCTGCCGTTGGGATCAGGGCTGATCTGCCAATAGCAGCCGGTCGGTGAGCCCGTCGTCTTGTACCGGCCCGGGTTCTTGTCGGTGCCGATCGCGTAGACACCGTCACCATCGATCTTGTTACGGAGTGCCTCCGCGGCCGCCGCCTGCGCCTGTTGCGCTGCGGCCTCATCGGCCAAACGCTTCTGCTCGGCCAGCGCATCGTCGACCTTCTTACGGTCCGCTGCCTCCTGCTTCGCCTTCGCCGCGGCGGTTGCCGCTTCTTCGGCGCGCTGCTTGCTGTTTCGGTCGTTCACGCGTCGCAGGGCGGCATCCCGTTCCTGCCTGACCGTGCGCAACTCTCTGCTTGTCGAAGCAAGCCGGCGGTTGACATCGTCGATCTTCGACTGGTCGGTTCCGGCCGCAGCACCTATGCCGAGTCCGGCCAAGAGTGTCGCCACCGCCACGACCGGCCAGACCCATCGTCGACCAGAGGCCGTCGCGACATTCGATGCAGGTATTCCGGACGACTCGTTTGCTACCGGCTGGGCGGGTTGTTCGACGGTTGCTGAAATCACTTCGTTGGAGACAGCGCTTTCCTGCGGCTGGGCCACAACGGGTCTCGTGGGATCTTCGGCTCCACCATCGACGGGGTCCAACGCTTGCTCACCGTCGCGAGCCACGTGGTCGGTCCAAGCCGACCCGTCCCAATAGCGATGGTCGCTGCGGCCCGTTGGATCCGCGTACCACCCGGCGCTCACTTCATCGTTCATTCGATGGCTCTCTTTCTACGAGCGAGGTGCAACCGGGATCTCATCAAGCACGCGCGAATCGTTCGGCAACTCGTTGATGCGAGCGTTGCCGCACGCGTTCGTGATCGGGCGACGTGCCCCGCCGTCAACGATCCAGATCTGACGCGGACCATCCAGCTTCAGGAGCGTGCCCGTCTTCGGAACACGCGGCGCACCATCAAACCCGTGGGCCGGGATCTCGATCGGGTTCTCGACGTCGATCCCGAACGCGCGGAGCGCCTCGCGGTCGCGGACTTGATACACCGCCCCACCCGCTGAGAAATAGAAACGTCCCGGCCCATCCTCGAAGGCGCGCTCTTGAAACAACAGCCCGTCGCGGGGGGCGAGGTCTATCGAGGTGTAATCCTCCGCGGAAACCGGCACGTAGGAGTTGAACCCCATCGCGGCGAACTCGTTCGGGTTCGGGAACCCGACGCGCGCGCCACCGCGGATGATGGCGACTTCGGGTAGCTCGGTCACGCCGATCAGCGCTCCATCCGCATACGGCGAGAACTTCTGTTGCCAACGCGTGCCCGTTTCGCAGGGCCCTGACTTCACCGATACCTGCTTGGGTCCGGGGCTGTCGTCCGACCTCTGCATCAACACGAGTACCAGCGCCACTATCCCGATACCGACGACCGCCGCGACCGCCCAATGCCATCGGCGCCCGTTCGGCGAACTGGTGGACTTCGGTGCAGCAGGTGTGGGGCGGGGTGGCGGCGGGGGTAACGGTGGTGGCGGGGGCGGGACCGATGCTGCGGGCGGCGGTGTCCCCTCCGGCGGGGGAAGATCAACTGGCGGTGTGCTCGGCGGCGGCAGCCCACCCGCCGAGGGCGTTTGATCCGTCATCCGCGCCGCGGGTTCTGGTCTCGGCACCCTCGCGCACGTCGCGGCAGCCGACGGCTGTTCGTGCACGAACCCATCGACGCCCCGCCCCTCCCGCTACGAACTGTCAGGCCGGCCGGCCCGCGGATGGGAAGGCTAGGAAAGCCACACGCTCCGTAATAGGGCCAATAGGCCCAGTTGACCCAGTTGAGCTAGCCGACCCTCAGTCGAGGTCGAGGAGCAGCCACGTACCCACCGACCATCGGGTGCGTGACCCGATATTCGCGGTGCGGCGCTCGACCATGGCGCAACGCCCGCGCCCTCCGCCGTCCGTGGTCAATACCTCTAGCGAGGCCCACAAGACGCTGGCGCGGTCCCAACGGGCCGCCAAGCG
>JANLTQ010000234.1:0-3720 GCA_031363005.1 Acidimicrobiia bacterium
CCGCCATCGCGGGCCGCGCCGTGCACCTCGCGCGCACGGTCGACGAGGACGGCGTCGTCCATGAGCTCGGTGCGATCACAGACCCGGACTCGATTGCTGCGATCCAAACCATCGTCGGCGATGCCCCAATCGTGTTGGCCGACGGTCACCACCGCTTCGAAACTGCCATCGCGTACCGCGAAGAACGTCGGGCCGCGGGGGTCGTCGAGTCGGGTGACGACGCGGTGATGTGTCTCGTCGTCGAGCTCGCCGAAGAACACCTGTGGGTCCAACCGATTCACCGCGTGATCCGGCGCGTTCGCTCGGCCACCGGTCTCCGACTCTCGCTCGCCCGCCGGTTCCGCATTGTCGACGCCGCACCGAATACTCCCGATGGGGTCAACCACCTCGTGGCGTCGCTGCGCACCAAGGGCGGCGTCGGGCTCGTCGACGGCGAAGGCCTCGCAAGACTCGTGGCCGACCCCGATGACCTCGAGGCGGCGCGCGCCCAACTCGATCCCGCGCTCGCCGAGGTGCCGTCGGCGTGGTTCGAAGCCGTCGTCGGCGATGCGCTGGACGACCTGGACATCACCTACCGGCACGACGCCGTCGCGATTGCGCAGATGGTGGCCTCCGGTACCGCCGACGCCGCAATCCTGCTCTCACCGGTCACGGTCGAGCAGATCCGCGCCGCCGCGAAAGCGCGCATCCGGATGCCGCAGAAGACCACCTTCTTCGCCCCCAAGCCGCGCACCGGCCTGGTCTTTCGCAGTCTCGACGAGAGCTAGACCGGGAGCACGACAGGTGACTCTCATCGACGGTCGAACCGAAGGTTCGTCCGAAGACATCGAGGCCGGCCGCCGACGATCACCTTGGTCGGCCCTCGAATGGGGCGTGATCGCAGTGATCGTGATCCCGTTCGGGATCGGGATCATCGCGCTCCTCGGGGGCAGCGCGACAAACTTCCGGTCCGTCGGCGACAATGCCCTGAACGAGCTCCGCATGCGCGATATCGGTCACCACGCGCTCTTGCTCGGCCCATATTCGCGTGACGGGTGGAGCCACCCGGGGCCGGCCCTTTACTACCTGTTCGCGATCCCGTATCGCATCTTCGGCGGTCGTTCGGCCGCGTTCTCGGCGTGTGCGCTGTCACTCAACGGCGCCGCCGCGCTCGGCATGGTGGTCATTGCGCGGCGGACGAGTGGCCGCCTGATGATGCTGCTTGTCGCCGCCGCAGTGGCAGTTCTCACGATGAACCTCGGCTGGGAGTTGCTGCGCAACCCGTGGAACCCGTACGTGACGATTCTCCCGTTCGGACTGCTGTTCATGTCCTGTTGGGCGCTGGCATGCGGCAACCGTTGGCATCTGCCGCTCGCCGCCGCGGTGGCGACCTTCTGCGTGCAGACCCACATCGTGTATCTCCCGGTCGCGGCTGCGCTCCTCACGTGGGCCGTCGTCGGTGCTGTCGTTGCTCATCGCCGCGACCGTCGGCGGCGCGAGGGCGCAACGCAGAACTTCGGAGCGCTCGTTGCGACGGTGGCGATCCTGGCGGTGATGTGGGCTCCACCGATCATCGATCAGATCTCGGGGACGGGCAATCTCAATACGATCCGTATCTATTTTCAAACCCACTCCGATACTCGCGGCATCGGCGATGCGTTTCGCGTCGTCGGCGAAGAGTTCACCCTGTCGCCCGACTGGATCACCGGGAGCGAGCCTGCGCTGATCAGCGGTCAGCCCCAGAGTCTGCTCCGAACTCCGATTCCACTGCTCGGGCTGATCTGGTTCGCAGTCGGCGCACTGACATGGAGACGGCAACGCACCGATGTCCGCCAGTTCGCCATCGGCGCCGTGGTGTTGACCGGTGCGGCGTTCGCCGCAGTTGCCCAGACCACGGGCACTCTGTACGACTATCGGTTACGGATGCTGTGGATAGCGGGCGCGTTCGCGGCTGTCGCCGCGGTCGCGCTGGCGGCCCGACGGTGGCTGGGACCGTCGCATGCGCAACGCGCACTCACAATTGTGCTCGTCGTGACCATTCTCCTCGCCGGTACCGTTAGCGCTTCGGCCGCGACCACCGATCTCCCACCGGACCAGACTTACGTGCGCCGAGTCCCATCGTTCGGGCGGCAAATGATGAACGATCTTCGTGCCGGGCACGGTGTGCTACTCCTCCGATACGCATCGCTGACCGCGTCGCTGTACACCGGAACGGTGGCGAACGAGCTCGAACGGGCCGGCCTGCCGGTCCGGTTCGACCCGTTCAAGGTGATGGAACTGACCTTCGGGGCCCACCGTCTGTACCGCTCAGGTCCGACGCGCGGTGTCATCACGATCGCGGTCGACCGAAGTGTCGCCTTGCTTCGAGCCCAGCCACACCAGCGGTTGATCGCATCATGGTCACAGGAGTCGCCGCGTCGACGTGCGCGCGATCTCGCCGAACTCACACGGTTATACGTGAAGGCCAGGGAGGGCGATCACACCACCGCCACCCAGATGCGCATTACAGAACTTCTCGGCCGCACCGCGACGGTCGGAATCTTTTTCAGCCGCACGATCCCAGCGGACTCAGCGTCGGCTGCTCGATGACGACCGGAGGGAGCCCGACACTGCTCGCGATTCAGTCCCGGTAGCTTCGCCGCTGCCACCCGATGCGGCCGACGTCGAGCAGGGCTTCGAGCCCGCCCCGCAGGCTCATCCCGGATCCGGAGACATCTCGCCACGCCCGCAACGGCACCTCGAGCAACTGGTCGGGCCGGATGGCCGGGACCGCGGGCCCGCCGCGAAGCAGCCGATCCAATAACTCGACGTCGAAGGCCCAACGCGATCGAAACGGTTGTTCGATGGCGCAGCGCAGCGCCGCACCGGTCCGAAACACCTTCGCCCCACACTGGGTGTCATAGACCTGTACCCCCAACGCAGTAGAAGCCGCCGACGCGAACAAACGACCTGCATAATGCCGAGCCGGCCGCCGCTCGATTGCGGTTCCGAGTAGCGCGACCCGTGCACCCAGCACACATTCGACGTTCGGGTGATCCGCGAGCGCCGCCACCAACCGGAGCAGCTCCGCGGGCGGGGTCGCGAGATCACCGTCGTAGTAACCGATCATTGGGGCTGACCCGACAAGGGCTTCGAGCATCCCAAGCCGCACCGCCTCGGCTTTCCCCTGATTCTTCGCGAGCGTCAGGATCTCGACGTCGCCACTCTCACCTGAGAGCTCCCGCAACATTGCACCGGTGCCATCGGTCGAGCCGTCATCGACGAAGAGCAACCGAACCGACGGGTCCGCCGCGAGCCGGAGCAACGCGGTGGGATCAAGGCGCTTCGCCTCGTTGAAACATGGGATGACGATGGTGGCGACCGGATCGGACTCCGCGTCGCTCGCCCCGAGATCGGTCACGGTCGCCGGGTGCAGAGCACCCAACAGGACAACCCGGGGAGCGGCAAACGTCGGCGCGCCATCACGCGTCCCACCGTGGCATCAGCCGACAGCGCGGCGGCGATCGCTCGCGTCTTCATCGGGCCGCCGGACCACGCCCCCACCCCAGTCCAGTCCGGGTCAGGGTTGGAAACCCGCTCGCGCAGTTTCGTGAGCCCTCTCGCTCCGAGCAGCGAAGCGAACAGCCCACCGTGCGCCACCACCTGCAAACCGGCGCCTTCCGCAACCGAGCGCAACTGCGCCGGCGTGTAACGGCGGTTGTGACCGAGTGCGGTGTAATGGTTCGAAAACAGCGACTGGTA